>NZ_JBFAXL010000053.1:0-61493 GCF_040680795.1 Streptomyces sp. NPDC051976 | reverse complement strand
GGACTCGTAGAGCGCGATACCGTCCTCGCGGGTCAACCGCTCCCCCGCGTAGACCTTCTCCTCCAGCTCACGCTTGAGCCCAGCGTCCATTCCGCGCCTCCTATAACCGAATCGACCCGATCGACCCTACTCCCCCGGCTCCCCCGCCCCACGGCCGGGAGACACCGGTGTCACGCCGCTCTCACGCCGCGCTCACGCCTCTTCGGGCAGCGCGCCGACCCGGTTCTCCCACTTGGTGGAGAGCACGATGGTGGTACGGGTGCGGGCCACGCCCTTGGTGCCGGAGAGCCGGCGGATGGTGTGTTCGAGGCCGTCCACGTCGCCGACCCTGACCTTGAGCATGTACGAGTCGTCGCCCGCGATGAACCAGCAGTCCTCGATCTCGTCCAGGTCGCGGAGCCGGCTGGCCACGTCCTCGTGGTCGGCGGCGTCGCTGAGCTGGAGGCCGACCAGGGCGGTCACCCCGAGGCCGAGGGCTGCGGGCGCGACGGTGGCGCGGTAGCCGGTGATCACCCCGGCGGTCTCCAGACGGTTGATGCGGTCGGTGACACTGGGGCCGGAGAGCCCCACGAGCCTGCCCAGTTCCGCGTACGAAGCGCGCCCGTTCTCGCGCAACGCCTGGATGAGCTGCCTGTCCACCGCGTCCATCTGAGGGGACCCTCCCGTTCGTGCCACGACTGCGCTGTCTGGACAAGAATCTAAGGCATGGGCGGCTGCGTGCCCTGCGCATCTGCTCTTCCGCCGCCCAGCTCGCCCTCCCAGCGACGGTAGAGCTTGTGCGAGACACCGGCCGCGTCCAGCGCCCGGCCCGCCACGAAGTCCACCAGGTGCTGGATGTGGGTGGCGCCCGCGTAGAAGGCGGGCGAGGCCGGGAGGACCACGGCGCCCGCGTCGTCCAGCGCCACCAGGTGCCGCAGCGTCTGGCCGCCGAGCGGGGTCTCCCGGACGGCGACCACCAGCGGGCGGCGCTCCTTGAGCGTGACGCTCGCGGCGCGCTGCAGCAGGTCCTTCGACAGGCCCAGCGCCACACCCGCCACACAGGCGGTGCTCGCGGGCACGATCAGCATCCCCTTGGCCGGATACGAACCGGACGACGGACCCGCCGCCAGGTCTCCCGCGGGCCAGTAGCGGACGGCCGACAGGTCGAGCACACCGCGCGGGAAGGCGTCGGGAGTGCCGTCCGCGCCCCGGGCCAGCAGGGACTCCAGGTCGGCCCGCCAGTGGGCGTCACGGAAGGGCTCGCCGGTCTCGTCCAGCAGGGTGAGCCGGGCGGCCCGGCTGATCACCAGGTCGACGCTCTCACCCGCCTCCAGCAGCCCGCGCAGCACGGCGGCGGCGTACGGCGTCCCGGAGGCTCCGGAGACACCCACCACCCACGGCGCCCGCTTGCTGTCGTCCACACGCCGAGCCTATCCGGCCCACCACCCGCGCCGCGGATCGGCCCGTGCGGCCGGGAACCGGGCGGGCCCCCGCGTGCGTTGTCACGGTGGAGAGCCATCGGTCCTGAGGGGGGCTTCGGTGACGTACGGACAGACTGCGGGCCGGTCCAGCCGGACCGGCCTTCTGGACACCCTGTTCGCACCGCTGCGCGCGGGTGGCCGGGTGGCGGCCGCCGCCGCGCTGATGGCCGGCTGGGTGGCGCTGCTGTGGGTGCTCGAAGCGATCGACGTGCTCACGCACCACTCGCTGGACACCTTCGGCATCGTGCCGCGCAAGGGCAGCGAGCTGCTGGACATCATCCCGTCCGCCTTCACCCACTTCGGCTTCGGCCATGTGGCCTCCAACAGCCTGCCGTTGCTGGTGCTCGGCTTCATCGCCGCGCTGCGCGGCATAGGCCGCTACATCGCGGTCGCCTTCACCATCATGGTCATCGGCGGGCTCGGGGTCTGGCTGGTCGCCCCCGCCCACACCAACACCGCGGGTGCCTCCGGGCTGATCTTCGGCCTGTTCGGCTACCTCGTGGTGCGCGGCTTCGTGGACCACCGGGCGCTCGACATCATCGTCGGGCTGTTCGTCGGCGCCCTCTACGGCTCCATCCTGTGGGGGGTGCTGCCGTCCGCGACCGGCGTCTCCTGGCAGGGCCATCTCTTCGGTCTGATCGGCGGCGTCGCCGCCGCGTTCCTCTTCCGCGAGCGCACCGTCTCCGTCACCACCGGCTCCTGACACCCCGTCCGCTGCCGGTCGCTGCCGGAACCCGGCAGCCAACCGTGGCCGAATCGTCGTGAAAACCCCCGCGAGATCACAGAGCGCCCACAGCTACCCTCTACCTCAGCCAGTCAGCTCTTCATATCTTCACTGTTTCTTCGCAGCACCCAGGGAGTTCGTCATCATCAGCATGCGCAAGGGCCTCGCCGCAGCCGGAGTGGTGGCCCTGATAGCCGCCGGCTCCGCGGCCTGCGAATCGGCCGCCCAGGCCTCCCCCGCCGGGAAGGTCAACACCGGTTTCGACAAGCTGAGCAACGCCAAGTCGCTCACCCTCGGGCTGCACTTCGACGCCTCGGCGGACCAGATCTACGCCGCCATGAAGGGCGAGAAGGACTTCACCAAGGACGACGCGAAGATGCTCGCCGGTCTTGAGGCGACCTTCACCGTCAGCTCCGACAAGGCGCTCAAGGACGTCAAGTCCGGCGACAAGGGCGGCTCCGTCGGCGTCCGCCTCTCCGGCGACTCCGGTAAGACCGGCATCTTCGAGCTGCGTTCCGTCGACCAGAAGCTCTACCTGCGCGTCGACCTCAAGGCCGCGATGAAGCTGGACACCAGCCCTTCCAAGAGCGGTGACGTGGCCGGGATCAACAAGTTCCTCGGGATGGCGGACTCGCTCCCCTCGTCCCTCGCCTCGGTCAAGGCCGCGCTCAAGGGCCAGTGGGTCTCCCTCGACCCGAAGGCGTTCTCGCAGTTCGCCAAGTCGATGGGCGGCGCCAAGGGCGGCGGCACCGGCGGCGGCTCCGACTCGCTCCCCGGCATGTCCGGGCTGCCCGGCGGCAAGTCGCTGGACACCAAGACCCAGAAGCAGTTCCTGGCCGCGTTGAAGAAGGCGGCCGAGCACAACGCCAAGTACACCGACCTCGGCAACCACGACGGCGCCGACCACGTACGGGCCACCGTGCTCGCGCGGCCGTTCGCCAAGGAACTGCAGAGCGCGATCGCCCCGCTGGGCAAGCAGATCCCGGGCTACAAGCCGTCCGACTTCAACGACGTGCCCAACAAGTCCGTGTCGCTGGAGTTCGCCATCAAGGGCGGCGAGATCCGCTCCATCACCTTCGACGTGGCCCAGCTCGACACCAAGGCCACCGGCAAGCTCCCCCTCACCCTCGACCTCGACGGCAGCGCCGACGAGATCAAGGCCCCCGAGGGCGCGCAGCAGCTCAACCCGCAGGACCTGATGGGCCTGTTCATGGCAGGGTTCGGCGGCTCCGACGACACCTCGTCGGGCTCCGGCTCCTCCGACAGCCTGTTCTCGTAAGCGTCTGACCGCGGTCTCGGTCTCCGGGGGGAAACCTCAGAGACCGAGACCGCGCACGCTCAGGTCGAGCAGCGCGCAGAGGAACAGCGCGATCCCGATGAAGCCGTTCACCTGGAAGAACGCCCGGTTCAGACGGCTCAGATCGTGCGGCTTGACGATCGAGTGCTCGTACAGGAACGCGCCCGTCACGATCAGCAGGCCGAACCAGTAGAAGCCCCCGGCGTGGGTGGCGACGCCGTACCAGGCCAGCAGCGCGGTGGTGACGGCGTGACAGACCCGGGCGCCGTAGAGCGCGGCCGGGATGCCGAAGCGGGCGGGGACCGAACGCACGCCCTCCGCGCGGTCGGCGGCCACGTCCTGGCAGCCGAAGATCAGGTCGAAGCCGCCGATCCAGACGCCCACCGCGAGCCCCAGGATCACCGCGTCCCACGACCACGAGCCGGTCACCGCCAGCCAGGCCCCGATCGGGCCCATCGCCTGCGCGACACCCAGGATCGCGTGCGGGAAGTCCGTGAACCGCTTGCCGTACGGATAGACCACCATCGGCACCACCGCGATCGGCGCCAGCGCCAGGCACAGCGGGTTGAGCAGCGCGGCCGCGCCCAGGAAGACCACCACCGCGATCAGCGCGCCGGTCCAGGCCGAGCGCACCGAGACCGCGCCGGTGACCAGTTCCCGCCCGGCGGTCCGCGGATTACGCGCGTCGATCTCCCGGTCGATGATCCGGTTGCACGCCATGGCGAAGGTCCGCAGGCCCACCATCGCGACGGTGACCAGCAGCAGTTCCACCCAGTGCACCGAGCCGCTCTCGCGGAACATCGCGGTGAGCGCCGCGATGTAGGCGAACGGCAGCGCGAAGACCGAGTGCTCGATCATCACCAGCCGCAGGAACGCCCGCACCGGTTCGTTCCCACCCGCGCGGGGAGGCCCGGCCTTCGCACTGCCGCCGCCGAGAACCGCCTCGCTGCTCACAGCCCGTACTCCTTCCAGCGCTTCGTCACCCGATCGCGGGTCTCCGGGTCGGAGAGCACCATCTCGGGCCAGCCGCCGTCCCTGGTGTAGCCCTCCTCGGGCAGCTTACGGGTCGCGTCGATGCCCGCCTTGCCGCCCCAGAACTGCTGGTACGAGGAGTGGTCGAGGTGGTCCACCGGGCCCTCGACGACGGTCAGGTCGCGGGAGTAGTCGGTGTTGCCCAGCGCCCGCCAGGCGACCTCGTGCAGGTCGTGCACATCGCAGTCGGCGTCGACCACGATGACCAGCTTGGTCAGCGACATCATGTGCGCGCCCCACACCGCGTGCATCGTCTTCTGCGCGTGCTTGGGGTACTTCTTGTCGATCGAGACGATCGCGCAGTTGTGGAAGCCGCCCGCCTCCGGCAGGTGGTAGTCCACGATGTCGGGCACGATGACCTTCAGCAGCGGCAGGAAGAACCGCTCGGTGGCGCGGCCCAGCGGCCCGTCCTCGGTCGGTGGCCGGCCGACCACGATGGACTGGAACAGCGGCCGCTTGCGCATGGTGACGCAGTCGATGGTGAGCGCGGGGAACGGCTCCTGCGGGGTGTAGAAGCCGGTGTGGTCGCCGAACGGCCCCTCGGGCAGCATGACGCCGGGCTCCAGCCAGCCTTCGAGCACCACCTCGGCCTGCGCGGGCACCTGCAGCGGCACCGTCTTGCAGTCCACCATCTCCACCCGCTTGCCCTGGACGAAGCCCGCGAACAGGTACTCGTCGATGTCGCCGGGCAGCGGCGCGGTGGAGGCGTAGGTGACGGCGGGCGGGCAGCCGAAGGCGATGGCGACCGGCAGCCGCTCGCCGCGGCGCTGCGCGACCTGGTAGTGGTTGCGGCTGTCCTTGTGGATCTGCCAGTGCATGCCGATGGTGCGGCGGTCGTGCCGCTGCAGCCGGTACAGGCCCAGGTTGCGCACACCGGACTCGGGGTCCTTGGTGTGGGTCAGGCCCAGGTTGAAGAAGGACCCGCCGTCCTGCGGCCAGGTGAACAGCGCGGGCAGCGCGTCCAGGTCCACGTCGTCGCCGGTGAGCACGACCTCCTGGACGGGCCCGTCCTTCACCTTCTTCGGCGGCACGTGCACCATCCCGGCCAGCTTGCCGAACGCCTCCCGCACCCCTACGAAGCCGTGCGGCAGTTCGGGCTTGAGCAGCCCGGCGATCTTCTCGCTGATGTCGGAGTACGCGTTCAGGCCCAGCGCCTTCAGCAGCCGCCGGTCGGTGCCGTAGACGTTCATCGCCAGCGGGGCCGACGAGCCGCGCACGTTCTCGAAGAGCAGCGCGGGGCCGCCCGCCTTGTTGACCCGGTCGGTGATCTCGCCGACCTCCAGATACGGGTCCACTTCGGCCTTGATCCGCCGGAGGTCGCCGTCCTTCTCCAGGGCCCGCAGGAACGAGCGGAGATCGTCGTAAGCCATGCGCCCCAGTCTCCCATCCCCGCCCCGCGCCCGGTGTCCGGGCCGCCGTGGCTACGCTGGTCCCCTCGGGGAGCGACACCCGCTCCCGCGCCGCCGTCCCTGGGGGGATTCCCGTCTCATGCTGCGGTATCTGCCGTACCTGCTGGTTCTCGCTCTGTGGATCTACGCCTTCGTCGACTGCCTCAACACCCCTGAGCAGGAGGTGCGGGGGCTGCCGAAGGTGGTGTGGGTGCTGATCATCCTGTTCTTCGGCGAGGTGCTGATCGGCCCGATCGCGTGGCTGGCTGCGGGCAAGCGGCGCGGCCCGGTCACCGCCGCCACCGGCACCCCGCTGGAGGGGTACCAGGACCGCCGCCGGGAGTGGGTCGCCCCGGACGACAACCCGGACTTCCTGCGCTCCCTCAAGGAGGAGAACAAGAAGGACGAGGCGATGCTCAAGGACTGGGAGGCGGACCTGCGCCGCCGCGAGGAAGAGCTGCGGCGCCGGGAGAACGGTCCCGACGCCGACTGACGCCCCCGGTCGCCGCTGTCAGACGCCCGCGTACGAGTGCTTGCCGGTGACGAAGATGTTCACGCCGTAGTAGTTGAACAGGAAGCACGCGAACGCGATCATCGCCAGGTACGCGGCCTTGCGGCCCTTCCACCCGGCGGTGGCGCGGGCGTGCAGGTAGCAGGCGTAGGCGACCCAGGTGATGAACGACCAGGTCTCCTTGGGGTCCCAGCCCCAGTAGCGGCCCCAGGCGGCCTGCGCCCAGATCGCGCCCGCGATGATGGTGAACGTCCACAGCGGGAAGACCAGGGCGTTCATCCGGTACGCGAACTTGTCGAGGCTGGCGGCGGCGGGCAGCCGGGACATGATGTCCGCCCACTTGGCGTTCTGCGGGGTCTCGTTGACCAGCGCGGTCTCGTAGCGGTCGCGCACCAGGTAGAGCATGGTGCCGACGGCCGCGAGGTAGAACACCGCGCCGGAGATGATCGCGCAGGAGACGTGGATCCACAGCCAGTACGAGTGCAGCGCGGGCACGAGCTGGTCGCTGGAGGTGTAGAGCACCGACAGGGCCAGGCCCAGGTCGAGCAGCACGGTGGTGGTGAGGAAGAGCCCGATCCAGCGGACGTTCTTCTTCAGCGCGAGCAGCACCAGGTACGCGCCGACGGCGACCATGCCGAAGGTGGTGGAGAACTCGTACATGTTGCCCCAGGGCGCGCGCTGCACGGACGCGGCGCGGAACACCACGCCGCCCAGGTGCAGCAGCCAGGCCAGCACGGTGAAGGACACCGCGATGCGCCCGTAGAGGTCGCCCTTCTCGTCGCCGCCCGCCGCGCCCGGGCCGTCGGCGATGCCGCGGTCGCTGGCGGAGGCGCGGGTGATGACCTTGGGGCGCTCCAGCGTGGTGGTGCCGGCGCTGGTGGCGACCTTCACCTTCACCGTCGCCGCGGGGGCCGCGGCGGACCGCGCGGCGGCCAGGGCGGCGGACTGCGTGGCCACCTTGCTGCGGCTGCCGAACACCCACTCCGCGAGGTGGGCGAGGAACGCCAGCGCGTAGACGAACATCGCCGAGCGGATCAGGTAGTTGCTGTAGTTCGCGAAGTTCTCGTTGACCGCGGCCGCGATATTCACGCGCGGGCTCCTTCGTCGTCTGTCTGCGAGGTCGGCTCGGCTGAGCCGTCGGTCTTCTGGTCCGTCTTCTCGTCGGGCGTCGTGTCCGCGGTCTCGTCGGGCGTCGTGTCCGCGGTCTCGTCCGCCGTCCCGGGTGCCGCTTCCGGCTCCTCCGGCTCCTCCGGCTCCTCCGGCTCCGGCAGGGCGGGTGCCTCCGGTTGGAGCTGGAAGGCGACGTCGCCGAGTTCGTCGGCGATCCGCGCGGACTCGCTGCGGCCGAGGCCGCCCATCTCGACGACGGTGACGCCGTCGGCGCCCGGCACCGCCCGTACCCAGATCCGGCGGCGCTGGATGAAGAGCGAACCGGCCAGGCCCAGGATCGCGGCGGCGCCGCTGACCAGCGCGCCCATGTTGCCGCTCTGGTGGGAGATGGTGAAGCTGGCCCAGGTCTTGACGCCGTCGAACGTGAGCGAGCCCGCGCCGTTCGGCAGCGTCAGCACGTCACCGGGGCGCATCGCCTTGCTGACGATCTTGCCCTGGGCGTCCTTGAACTGCTTCATGTGGCGGGTGTCGAGCTGGTACACGTTCTGCGAGATCCCCGCTTCCATGCCGAGGTCACCGTGGAACGCGGTGAGGATCAGCGCGGGGTAGTCCAGGCCGGGGAACGACGAGTGCGGGCCGCGCACGTTGTCGATGTCGAAGGTCGGGGTGAACAGGCCCGTGAAACCGAGCTGGTCGGCCTTGCCGTCCTTGCCCAGCGCGTCGGGGGCCTTCACCACGCCCGTCGAGGTCAGGTTGCCGTCCTGCGGCAGGAACGGCACCGGGCCGCGGAAGACCACGGTGCCCGTGGCGTCCTTCACGGACACCACCGGCGCGTAGCCGTGGCTGATCAGGTAGACCTTCTCGCCGCCGATGTCCAGCGGCTTGTTCACCGCGATCGACGACTTGACCAGCTTGCCGTCGACGCCGTTCCAGTAGTGGATGTTGGCCTGGAAGGTGCGCGGGGTGCCCTTCTCCGGGCCGGTCCTGGCGTAGCTGGCGTTGAAGCTGTCGAGGTCGAAGCCGAACGGCTTGAGGTCGTTCGCCCCGTAGAGCGTCCCGCCGCCGAAGTCGTCGTACTGCGTGAGGTTGTTGGAGAAGCCGTCGCCCTCGACGATCAGCTTGCCGCCCTCCGCCTTGTACAGCGAGGTGATCGCGAAGGAGATCAGCAGCCCGAACAGCGCGATGTGGAAGACCAGGTTGCCGGTCTCGCGCAGATAGCCCTTCTCGGCGGCCACCGAGGTGCCGGACTCCGACAGGTGGGTGCGGAAGCGGCGGCCGCGCAGGGCCTTGCGGGCGGCCTCCAGCACCTGCTCCGGCTCGGTGTCGGTGCGCCAGGTGGTGTACGCCGGCAGCCGGGTCAGATGGCGCGGCGCGGCCGGCGGCCGGGCGCGCAGCTGGCCGACGAACTGCCAGGTGCGCGGGATGATGCAGCCCGCCAGCGAGATGAAGAGCAGGATGTAGATCGCCGCGAACCACGGCGAGCTGTAGACGTGGAACATCCCCAGGCGGTCGTAGATCGGGCTGACCGTGGGGTGCGTGCGCTTGAAGGTGGCGACCTTGAGCGCGTCGGTGTGCTGCGGGATCAGCGACCCGGGGATCGCGGCCAGCGACAGCATGAAGAGCAGGATCAGCGCGACCCGCATCGAGGTGAGCTGCCGCCACATCCAGCGCAGGGTGCCGACGAGACCGAGCGCGGGTGCGTTGCGCAGGGTGTCGGTGGGCTGGGTGCTGAGCTGCGCGCCCGCCGCGCCCAGCTCTTCGCTCTCGCCGGCCGCGCCGCGCTCGGCGTCTTCCGTGATGGTCATGGGTCAGATCCCTGTGCTGAAGCCGTTGGTCCAGATCTGCATCTGGTAGGTGACGTGGTCCCAGACGCCGGTCAGGATCAGCACGCCGACTGCGACGAGCATGCCGCCGCCGATCCGCATGACCCACGCGTAGTGGCGCTTGACCCACGCGAACGCGCCGAGCGTACGCCTGAAAGCTATGGCCGCCACGATGAACGGCACGCCCAGGCCCAGGCAGTAGAACGTCATCAGCACGGCGCCGCGCACCGCGCTGGCGTCCTGGAAGGCGAGGAAGTTCACCGCGCCCAGCGTCGGGCCGACGCAGGGCGTCCAGCCGAGGCCGAAGAGCACCCCGAGCAGCGGCGCCCCGGCCAGCCCCATGCTGGGCTTGATGTGGAACCGGAACTCGCGCTGGGTGACGCCGCCGACCATGCCCATGAAGGCCAGGCCGAGGACGATGGTGAGCGCGCCGAAGATCTTCGACAGGATCTCGCGGTGGACCAGGAGTGTGGCGCCGAAGTTGCCGAACAGCGCGCCGCCGGAGACGAACACCGCGCTGAAGCCGAAGACGAACAGCGACGCCCCGAGCAGCATCCGGCCCCGCTTGCTCTCGGCGAGGTCGGTGCCCGCGACGCCGGTCACGTAACTCAGGTAGCCGGGCACCAGGGGCAGCACGCAGGGCGAGAAGAACGAGATCAGCCCGGCGGCCATCGCGATGGGTATGGCGGCCAGCAGCGCTCCGGAGAGCACCGTGTGGGTGGTGTCGACCGCCATGACGGTCAGCGCGCCCGTCACTGCTACTTCTCCGCCGCGAGCGGATCGATGATCTGGTTCAGCTCGTCCTCGCTGAGCGGCTTCAGGGCGCGCACCGCGATCTTGCCCTGCCGGTCGATGATCAGGGTGGCCGGGAGGCTCTGCGGATTCACGCTGCCCTTGGGGAAGCGCAGGATCAGCTTGCCGTAGGGGTCGAACAGGCTCGGGTACGGCACCTGGAAGTGCTTGTCGAACCCGGCGGCGTTGGAGACGTCCAGGTCTCGGGTGTTGATGCCGAGGAACTGCACGCCCTTGGCCTTGTCGGCGTTGGCGACCTTGACCAGGTTCGGGGCCTCGGCGCGGCAGGGCGCGCACCAGGAGCCCCAGATGTTGACCACGACCACCTTGCCCTTGTACGCGGCCAGGCTGTCCTGGCCGCCGCCGACGGTCTTGCCGGACAGCTCGGGGGCGGGCTTGCGGTCGGCCGGCTTGACGGTGTTGATCTCACCGGTGCCGCCGACGAAGTTCGAGTTGTCGGTGCCGGAGCCCGAGGACGACGAGCAGGCGGCCAGGGTCAGCGCCAGTGCCGCGACGCCGGAGAGCGCCGCGGCACTGTGGATCGTGCGGCGCCGGGGGCCGCGCGTAGGACTCATGTGAAAAGTTTCGCATGTGCCCGTAGCCGATCTTTTCCACCCCCCGGCGGCATCCCCAAAAACGGCAATTGCCCCAAGTAAGGATCAGGTAGCCGTGCTGGTGACCACGGGTGCCGGGGTCATGAACCGCTGCCAGCCCTCGGTGGGGGCCTTTCCGACCTCCAGGGTGCGCAGCTTGGCCAGCACCTCGGGGTCCTGGGCGTCGAGCCAGTCCACGAACTGCCGGAACGACACCATGCGCACGTCCTTCTGCCCGGCGGCGGCGATGTGCTTGAACGCCTCCTCGACGGCGTCCATGTAGATGCCGCCGTTCCACTGCTCGAAGTGGTTGCCGATGTAGAAGGGCGCCCGGTTGGTCTCGTACGCCCGCTGGAAGCCCGCGATGTACGAGGCGGTGGCCTGCCGGCGCCAGCCCGGGTAGTTGCCGGGGGCGGACTTGGTGGCGGCGTGGGACTGGTTGGCGAGCATGTTGTAGTCCATCGAGAGCACCTCGAAGCGGTGCCCCGGGAACGGGATGAGCTGCAGCGGCAGGTCCCAGACCCCGTGCCGCTTGGTCGGCCAGACCTGGTTGCCGCCGGGCGAGCTGGCGTCGTAGCGCCAGCCCAGGGCCTTGGCGGTGGGCAGCAGGTTGTCCTGGCCGAGCAGGCAGGGGGTGCGGCCGCCGACCAGCTCGGCCTCGTAGTCGAACGGCAGCGGGTCGGCGTCGGCCCAGCCGGTGTTGGTCTTCCAGCTCGTGACGAAGGACTTCGCCTGGTCGATCTCGCTCTTCCAGTCGGTCGGCGTCCAGCGGGCCACGGTGCCGTGTCCCGAGCAGAAGTGGCCGTTGAAGTGGGTGCCGATCTCGTGGCCGTCGAGCCATGCCTGCCGGACGTTGTCCAGGGTGGCCCGGACGTGCTCGTCGGTGAGATAGCCGATGTCGGAGGCGCCGGGGGCGTTGTTCGGCGGGAGGTACTGGTGCTTCTTGCCCTCCGGGAGGAGGTAGAGACCGGACAGGAAGAACGTCATGGTGGCGCCGTGGTCCTGGGCGAGCTTGCGGAACCGGGGGAACAGGCCGTTGCCGACCTCGCCCGCGCCGTCCCAGGAGAAGATCACGAACTGCGGCGGCTTCTGGCCGGGCTCGAGCCGCTCCATCGTGGGCTGGTTGGGCTGCTTCCCCGTCTTCGCGGTCGACCCGTCGCCGATCAGCTCGACCTTCCTGGTCGGGGCCTTGCGCCCGCTCGCCCCGGACTTCTCGCCGGTCTTCCGCACCGATGGTGGCGCGCCCTGGACGCCGGTCCCACCGCTCGACGAGCACCCCGCGACCGCGAGACCGGCGGCCGCCGCGGCACTGGTACTCAGCAGGTTCCTGCGGCTCAAAGCACTCATGTGCGATCCCGTCTCTCGGCTCCCGGCCTAATAGGCGTATGAGCAGAAAATCTGCTTACCCACCATGACGTGCACAGGTTCCTCATGGTTACGGCGATCCCTGCAAAACTTCCCAGAAGACGCCCAAACGGCCCAGAGATTTCACTGCAGCGCCCACGGGGCTTCCGCCATCCGGGTCGGACCCCGCTCCCCCAGGACGCTGCCGCTGCTCCACGGCCCGCCTACCCACGGGGCGCGCGGACTGCACAAAACGGCGCGCGGCGACAAACGGAAGCCCCCCGATCGGGTGATGACACCCGATCAGGGGGCTGTGACGTGCCCAGGTGGGTACAGGGGCGGGCGCCGCGTCAGGCGCCGAACGCCTTCGTCCCGCCCTTCACCGGCTTGGCGCCGGCCAGCAGATGGGCCGGGACCAGGTCGCGGGCCGGTTCGCTGTAGCCGACCGAGACGATCTTGTCGCCCTGGTAGGTGAAGCTGGTGAGGCTGGCGAGGGTGCACTGCCGCTTGCGCGGGTCGTGCCACAGCCGCCGCCGCTCGGCGAAGGAGCGGACCACCCAGATCGGGAGCTGGTGGCTGACGCACACCGCCTCGTGGCCGCGCGCCGCGTCCCTGGCCGCGTCGAGCGCGCCCATCATCCGTACGACCTGCTCGATGTACGGCTCGCCCCAGCTCGGCCGGAACGGGTTGGTGAGGTACTTCCAGTTCGCCGGCTTGCGCAGCGCCCCGTCGCCGACGCCGAAGGTCTTGCCCTCGAAGACGTTCGCGGCCTCGATCAGCCGCTCGTCGGTGGCGAGGTCGAGCCCGAGCACCTTGGCGATAGGGGTGGCCGTCTCCTGCGCCCGCTCCAGCGGCGAGGCCACCACATGCGTGATGTCGCGCCCGGCGAGGTGCCCGGCGACCCGGTCGGCCATCTCACGGCCCAGCTCGGACAGGTGGTAGCCGGCGCTGCGCCCGTAGAGCACCCCGCCGGGGTTGTGCACCTCGCCGTGCCGCATCAGGTGGACGACGGTCAGGTCGGAGCTGGTGGTGGTCATGCGTGGGCCTCCGCTGCGGCACGTGCGGCGGCGGGCAGCGCGGCGGCGATACGCTCCACGGCCCGCTCGTCGTGTGCGGTCGACACGAACCAGGACTCGAACGCGGACGGCGGCAGGTACACGCCCTGCGCCAGCATCGAGTGGAAGAAACCGGTGAAGCGGAACGCCTCCTGCCGCTTCGCGTCCTCGTAGTCACGGACCTCGTCGTCCGTGAAGAAGACGGAGAACATACTGCCCGCGGTCTGCACCCGGTGCGCGACGCCCTCCTTACTCAGCGCCTCCGTCACCAGGGACTGAATCTGCCGCGACACCGCGTCGGTGGTGGCGTACGCCGCCTCGTCCAGCAGCCGGAGCTGGGCGAGCCCGGCCGCGGTCGCCACCGGGTTACCGGACAGCGTGCCCGCCTGGTAGACCGGCCCGGCCGGGGCGAGCCGCCCCATGACATCGGCGCGACCGCCGAACGCCGCCGCCGGGAAGCCGCCGCCCATCACCTTGCCGAAGGTCATCAGATCGGGACGGACACCGTCGAGCCCGTACCAACCGGCCCTGCTCACCCGGAAACCGGTCATCACCTCGTCGGAGATGTACAGCGCGCCGTTGTCCTGGCAGAGCTGCTTGAGCCCGGCGTTGAAGCCTTCGCGGGGCGGAACGACGCCCATGTTGCCCGGCGACGCCTCGGTGATCACACAGGCGATCTCACCGGGGTGCAGGGCGAAGGCGGCGCGCACCGCCTCCAGGTCGTTGTACGGCAGCACGATGGTGTCGCCCGCCTGCGCGCCCGTCACCCCGGGGGTGTCCGGCAGCCCGAAAGTGGCAACGCCGGAACCCGCGGCGGCCAGCAGCGCGTCTACATGACCGTGGTAGCAGCCCGCGAACTTGACCACCTTCGCCCGCCCGGTGAACCCGCGCGCGAGCCGGATCGCCGACATCGTCGCCTCGGTGCCGGACGACACCAGCCGCACCTGCTCCACGGGTTCGACACGCGCGACGATCTCCTCACCGAGCGCGACCTCACCCTCACCCGGCGTCCCGAAGGACGTGCCGCGCACCACGGCCGCCTGCACGGCCGCGATCACCTCGGGGTGCGCGTGGCCCAGGATCATCGGGCCCCACGAGCACACGAGGTCGACGTACTCCCGCCCGTCGGCGTCGGTGAGATACGGCCCGGTGCCGGACACCATGAACCGCGGGGTGCCGCCCACGGCGCGGAACGCCCGCACCGGAGAGTTCACGCCGCCCGGCGTCACGGCCGCCGCTCGGTCGAAGAGTTCCTGGGACACTGGTGCTTCGTACGGATAGCTCACGGACACATGCTCTCAAACGCAGGGCGTTGCGCCGCAACGTCTCAACCCTGCATCTGAGACGATGATCGGGTTGCATGGTTGGGTCTGCGGATGGTCGGGTAGTGGAATGCAGCAGCGCGGTGGCGGACCGGGCGAAGGACCGGGCGAGCATGAGCCCGAACACGCCCGTCCGCGCGGCAGGCGGCGTCGGTCCGACGGCCGTGCCGACCGCACTGAACAGGGAACAGAGCGCCGATCGACCGCAGAAGGCAGGAGCAGGGGTGGCCGAGTGGGGGTGACCTACAAGTACTTCGGTGCACCCGACGGTGCCACGGCGGCACGCGTCCCGATCTCGATGCGCCCCGAGGAACTCGGCGGCGACGAACTCGGCCACGGCATGTACACCAAGGTCAAGCCGGAGACGATGGCCGCGATGGTCCTCACCGGCATCCAGGGCATACCGCCGGCCAAGGTGCCGCCGCTCGAACTCGTGGTGCTGCACCCCGACTACGCGGTGGTCCGGCTGCCCGCGTCCGTCGTCGAGCCGCTGCGTACCGCCAACGAGGAGTCGCTGGGCGCCGCCGCCTTCATCTGGTCCACGGTCCCCGACCGCCGCGGCCCGCGCGACGCGTTCGTGATCTACCGAATGCTGCACGAATGGCAGGACTTCGCCCGTCGGTGCGAGGAATCCGGCCATCAGCTCTACTGCCTGGTCTGGCCGTAGCGGCGATTCGCCCGTTTCGTCCGGCTCTGCACCCATCTCGTCTCTGGCGGATCACCGCCACGGCTCCAACACGCCACACCCCCCGAAACCGGCTTCCGGACCGGTGCGCCGACTGCCTGACGCCGAGTACCTAACGATGACTGATTCGGCGGGCGGGCGGCGTCCGTAGCGTCGTCCTCGACGGAAGCGACAGGGAATCCGCGAAGGACCCCGTCGGGGCACACGACGAAGGAGCCGACCATGACCGCGTACGCCATCGCCCATCTGCGCAGCGTCACCCCGCACCCCGAGATAGGGCTCTACCTGGACCGGGTCTCCGACACGCTGGACCCCTTCGGCGGCCGGTTCCTGGTGCACGGGACCGAGTTGGAGGTGGTGGAGGGGCAGTGGCCCGGGTTCGTCGTGGTGATCGCGTTCCCCGACGACGCGGCGGTACGGGCCTGGTACGCGTCCGAGGCGTACCAGGAGATCCTGCATCTGCGGACCGACCACATCGAGGGCGACGTGGTGTTCGCCCCCGGGGTGCCGGAGGGCTACCGGGCGAGTTCCGGCCATTAGCGCGCGGCCGGGCTCCGCTGCGGAGCCGCCAACTGACGTACGGCGGCGGCCGACCCGTGACATCTGTCATGGCCGAACGCGGATTTCCGGCTCTGCCGCGGGTACCCCCCGCCACGGGAAGCTCATGCCATGGCACTCACCGAGGCAGTCACCGCGAGCGACACCCGCAGCACCACCGCCACCGACGTCGACACCACCGCCGCCGACACCACCGGTGCTGCTGCTGCCGCTGCCGACAAGGACGCGAAGACCGTCTACCGGCCGGTCCCCGTCTGGTTCTTCGGCTTCGAGGGGCTGATGGGAGCCGGGTACGACGTGGCCAAGTCGTACTCCGGCGCCTGGATGTTCCTGGCGGCGGCGCTCGTGGTGAACATCGTGCTGGCCCGTACCGTCCTGCGCGGGCGGCTGAAGATGGCCAAGGCGATGCTGAAGGGCAAGCGGACCCGCAAGATCGCGCTGGGCCTGATCGCGCTGCGGATGGGCGTGCACATGGCGCTCGGCGCGGTGGGGGTGGCAGCCACCTCGGGCCCCGCACACCTCGCCTTCGCCGTCCTGATGTGCGGCAGCACGGTCGCGCTGCTCGCCTTCGACCAGCGGGTGATGCTGCGGGCGCTCAACGCCTGAGCGGGTCGGACCGCCGCGGAACGGGCCGCCTATGCTGCTGACGGGGGCGCCCCGTCCGGCGCGGCGGGGAGCCACCGCGACGCACCACCGCAGATCCGCAGAACCGAGAGGCAGCGCGACATGAGCACCCGTACCGCAGTGGTCACCGGCGCGAGCAGCGGCATCGGTGCCGCGACCGCCCGCAAGCTCGCCGAGGCCGGTTTCCATGTCGTGCTCACCGCCCGCCGCACCGACCGGCTGGACGCGCTGGCCAAGGAGCTGACCGCCGACGGCCGCAGCGTCGCCGTCCACGCCCTGGACGTCACCGACCGCGCCGCCGTCGACTCCTTCGCCGCCGGGCTCGACCGCTGCGACGTCCTGGTGAACAACGCGGGCGGCGCCGTGGGCAGCGACCCGGTGGCCACCGCCGACCCGGCCGACTGGCGGCTGATGTTCGAGGTCAACGTCCTGGGTGTGCTCAATGTCACGCAGGCGCTTCTCCCGGCCCTGGTCGCCTCGGGCGCCGGCACGGTCGTGGTGCTCTCCTCGACCGCGGGCCTCGCCACGTACGAGGGCGGCGGCGGATACGTGGCCGCCAAGCACGGCGCGCATGTGATCGCCGAGACGCTGCGGCTGGAACTCAACGGCAAGCCGGTGCGGGTGATCGAGATCGCCCCCGGCATGGTGAAGACCGACGAGTTCGCCCTGACCCGCTTCCGCGGTGACGCCGAGCGCGCCGCCGCCGTCTACGCGGGCGTCGCCGAACCGCTGACCGCCGACGACGTGGCCGACACCATCGCCTGGACGGTCGGCCGCCCCGCCCACGTCAACGTCGACCTTCTGGTGCTGCGCCCGCGCGCCCAGGCGTCGAACTACAAGGTCTATCGCGAGCAGACCCAGTGACATCGTGATGGCGGCTCGCATACTGTCCCGTGAACACGCCTACACGGGGGTATGCGAGTGATATCGGAGCTGGAACTCTCGGGAGAGCCCAACGGCACGGAGCCCGTCGACCTCGTCAGCGACGTCGACCGCGAGCCGGGAACCTTCCGCCCCGGGCGGACACCCTGGACCCTGGCGCTGGGCGCGGTCGTGCTGACCTCCGCGGTGTGGGGAGCGGGCCTGTACGCCTCCGGATTCTGGCAGCACTCCCACCCCGACCTGCACGGATACCAGGTGACGGACAACCCCTGCACGGGGTTCACCCTCAAACCGCTGACCGACACCGCGGGCGCCACCCGGGTCACCGAGGCGCCCGCGGAACTGCGCAACGGCCCCGCGCTGGACCAGGCCCGCTGCTCCCTCACCGCGGACGCGCCCCTGGAGAACGGCGGCACCGCGACCTTCTCCGCCGACCTGGCCGTCGATCTGCACCGCACGACCGACCCGCGGGCCGAGTTCGAGGACCAGCGCAAGCTGGAGGACCCGAGCCTGTCCCCCGCCGACAAGATCGAGTCCGTCCCCGACCTCGGCGACGAGGCGTATCTGGTGACCCGTAGCGACCGCGCCCAGGAGCTGAAGGTGCTGCACGGCGGCGCCGTCATCACCCTGAAGATCAGCGGCTACAGCCAGTGGACCGCCACCATCCAGGACCCGGTCACCAACGGCTCGCTGCCCCAGCCGCCCGAGATGGGGCAGTTCCAGCCCGCGCTGATCCAGTCGGTGCGCAATGTGATGGCGGCCCTGCGCGAGCCGGACGGCGTCAGCGCGCCCTGAGCGCGGACTCCCCGCTCAGACGGTGGTCGGCTCGCTGACGGGTCCCGCGGACGGCTGTCCCGGTACGCCCGCCTTCCCGCCGGCGACCTCGCCGTACTCACCGCTCTCGCCCGCCTCGCCGCTCTCGCCCGTCTCGTCGGCCAGCGACGTCTCGTCGAACGGCAGCTCGCCGGAGAGGACCTGCCGGGCCCGCTCGCGGTCGAACTCGCCGGTCCAGGTGCCGATCACCACGGTCGCCACCGCGTTCCCGGCGAAGTTGGTGACCGCCCGGGCCTCGCTCATGAAGCGGTCGATGCCGACGATCAGGCCGATGCCGTCGACGAGCGCGGGCTTGTGCGACTGCAGCCCGCTGGCCAGTACGGCCATGCCGGAGCCCGACACCCCCGCCGCGCCCTTGGAGGCGATCATCATGAACAGCAGCAGGGGGACCTGCTGGCCGAAGGAGAGCGGCTGGTCCAGGGCGTCGGCGATGAACAGCGAGGCCATGGTCAGGTAGATCATGGTGCCGTCGAGGTTGAAGGAGTAGCCGGTGGGCACCGTGATGCCGACCACCGGGCGGCTCACCCCGAGGTGTTCCATCTTGGCGATCAGCCGCGGCAGCGCGGACTCCGACGACGAGGTGGAGACGATCAGCAGGAACTCCCGCGCCAGGTACCGCAGCAGGTGGAAGAGGTTCACCCCGGTGAAGACCCGCAGCACCGGCCCGAGTACGACGACCACGAAGAGCAGGCAGGTCACGTAGAAGCCCAGCATGATCGCGGCCAGCGCCTTGAGCGCGTCGACTCCCGCGGAGCCGACGACCGCCGCGATGGCGCCGAACGCGCCGATCGGCGCCGCCCACATGATCATCGACAGCACCTTGAAGACCAGCTTCTGCAGATGCCCCACCCCGCGCAGCACCGGCGCCCCGACCGGCCCCATGGCCTGCAGCGCGAAGCCGACCAGCAGCGCCACCAGCAAGGTCTGCAGCACCTGGCCCTCGGTGAAGGCCGACACCAGGGTGGTCGGGATGATGCCCAGCACGAAGTCGACGCCCTCGGCGGGCGCGTTCGCCGCCTGCGCGTGGCCCGCGTGCTTGAGCGCGGTGGTCAGGTGCAGCCCGTCGCCCGGGTGCAGGATGTTGCCGACCAGCAGGCCGATGGCCAGCGCCACGAACGACATCGCGACGAAGTAGCCGAGCGCGAGCCCGCCGACCTTGCCGACCTTCGCGGCGTTGCGCACCGAACCGATGCCGAGCACCAGGGTGCAGAAGATGATCGGCGAGATCATCATCTTGATCAGGTTCACGAAGCCGGTGCCGACCGGCTTGAGCTGGACTGCGGCGTCCGGGGCGACCAGGCCGAGCACGGCGCCGGCCAGGGTCGCCACGAGCACGGCGAGGTACAGGTAGTGGGTGCGGTCTCTACGGCTCGGGGTGCCGGGAGTGGCTTCGGATGACACCTGGGTCTCCCTCGGTCTCGGTCCACGAGCGCCGTCCCGGGCGCTGGTGGTCGGTCGGGTCCCGGTGACTATGCGCTTCCGAAGTGAGGCAGGTCACGTTTGCGTTCATTGAGTTCGCGCCCGGTGTGCACACTGTTGGCATGCCGAACGTGCTGAGCATGATCAGGGAGCGCCGTATCGCACGGCGTGCCCTTCGCCGTGCCCCACGGCGTACGCCTCGCACGCGGCGCCCGCGCAGCCTGGCCGGTCAGCTCTTCGCGATGCAGGTCGTGATCGTGGCCGTGGTGGTCGCCGGGTGCGCGGTGCTCGCCTACGTCAACGACAGCGGCCAGGCCGACACCGCCGCCCGGCACCGGGTGGTGGCCGCCGCCACCGCGATCGCCGACGCCGACTCCGTGGTGGGCGCCGCCCGCTCCCCCGACCCCAGCGCCACCCTGGAGCCGTACGCGCTGCGGGTGCAGAAGGACGCCGGGGTCGACTTCGTCACGATCATGGACACCCACGGGATCCGCTGGACCCACCCCGACGAGGAACTGATAGGCCAGCACTTCCTCGGCCACATCGCGCCCGCGCTGCGCGGGCGGACCTTCACCGAGACCTACACCGGCACCCTCGGCGCGTCGGTGCGTGCGGTGACGCCGATAAGGGACGGCACGGCGATCGTCGGGCTGGTCAGCGTCGGCATCAAGGTCGACACCATCAGCCACCAGGTGCGCGACCAGCTCACCGTCCTGGTGGCGGTGGCCCTGGCGGCGCTGGCCCTCGGCGGCCTGGGCACGTACGTCGCCAACCGGCGGCTGCGCCGCCACACCCACGGCATGGCCGCCGACGAGCTGAGCCGGATGTACGACTACCACCAGGCGACGCTGCACGCGCTGCGCGAGGGCCTGGTGCTGCTGGACGCCGACCGCAGGGTGGTGCTCTGCAACGACGCCGCCCGCGAACTACTCGGCCTGGGCACCGGCGTGGTCGGCTCCTATGTGCACGAACTGGGCCTGCCCGTCTCGCTGACCGGCGCCCTGCTGGCCGCCGAGCCGCGGATCGACGAGGTGCATCTGACCGCCGAGCGGGTCGTGGTGGTCAACACCTCGCCGGTGCGCGGCGGCGACGCGCGCGGCACCGTGGTGACCCTGCGCGACCACACCGACCTCCAGGCGCTCACCGGCGAACTGGACTCCGTACGCGGCTTCGCCGAGGCGCTGCGCTCGCAGGCGCACGAGGCGTCCAACCGGCTGCACACCGTGGTCTCGCTGATCGAACTGGGCCGCGCCGACGACGCAGTGGACTTCGCCACCTCCGAACTGCGGCTCGCCCAGGCGCTCACCGACCAGGTGGTGGCGGCCGTCGGCGAGCCGGTGCTGGCCGCCCTGCTGCTCGGCAAGGCCGCCGAGGCCAGCGAGCGGGGCGTAGAGCTGACGGTGAGCGAGGACAGCAGGATCGACGACGGGGTGCTGCCCCCGACGCTGGTCGCCCGCGACCTGGTCACCGTGCTGGGCAACCTGATCGACAACGCGATCGACGCGGCCATCGAGGGCGCGGGGCAGGACGGCGGCCGCCCGTCGGTCACCGTGGTCGCCCGGGTCGAGGACGGCGAACTGCTGCTGCGGGTCAGCGACTCCGGGCGGGGCGTCGACCCGGCCACCATCGAGGAGGTCTTCCGCCGCGGCTGGACCACCAAGAGCGAGGGCCACGGCCTGGGCCTGGCCCTCGTCGAGCAGACGGCACGGCGGGCGGGCGGTACGGTCGGCCTCGACCGGGGCGCGGCGGGCGGCGCGGAGTTCACCGTACGGCTGCCGCTGCGGCCGACGCGGCCGACGCGGCCCTCGCGGCCTTCGCGGCAGGAGGCGCGCACATGATCAGGGTGCTGGTCGTCGAGGACGATCCGGTCGCGGCCGACGCGCACCGGATGTACGTGGAGCGGCTGCCCGGCTTCGAGGTCGCGGCCGTCGTCCACACCGGCGGCGCCGCCCTCCGGGCGCTCACACAGACCCCGGTGGACCTGGTGCTGCTCGACCTCAACCTGCCGGACGGCCACGGCCTGCACCTGGTACGGAAGATGCGCGCCGCGGGCCACACCGCGGACGTGGTGGCGGTCACCTCGGCCCGCGACCTCGGCGTCGTACGGCAGGCGGTGTCGGTCGGGGTGGTGCAGTACCTGCTGAAGCCGTTCACCTTCCCGTCGCTGCGGGACCGGCTGGAGCGCTGGGAGCGGTACCGCAGCGAGCTGGCCGGGGGCGGCGAGGCCGCGGGTCAGGAGGAGGTCGACCGCGCGCTGGCCGCGCTGCGGACCCCGCAGGCCGCCGTCCTGCCCAAGGGCCTGAGCGGCCCGACCCTGGAAGCGGTGACGGCAGCGCTGCGGCAGGCGTCCGACGACGGCCTGTCCGCGAACGCGGCCGCCCAAGCCGCGGGTGTCTCCCGGATCACCGCCCGCCGCTATCTGGAGCACCTGGTCGACTCGGGGCGCGCGGTCCGCACGCCGCAGTACGGGCAGGTCGGGCGCCCGGAACTCTGCTACCGGTGGGCGGGGTCGGGGGCCGGATCCGGTTCCGCTTCCGGAAAGCCGTGAGCCGGAGTCCGGCAGTCAGCGCGGGGCACCGCGGTCGTCGATGACGTCGATGTCGCCGTGGTCGTCGTCCAGATCGATTCGGACCGTCAGCAGGCGCGTGCCGACCATCCGTACGACGGCGCTGTTCATCGTGGGCAGGCTCCTGAGCCTTTCCCGCGGGTCGTCGTCATCGACGAGCGTGGCTTTCCCGGTGTGCCAGCGGCCCTTGACCTGGACCCTTACGTTCGGGTTCGCCTCGATGTTCCGCACGTACTGGGAATGGCGGCCGAATTCACTGACCAACCAGAATGTCGAGCCGTCCGCCCGGCCGCCCACCGGAGTACGCCGCGGCAGTCCGGAATTCCGCCCCACCGTTTCGATGACGGCCGAACCAGGAATGAAGCGGGAGAATCTGCGGGCCAGCGGATTCACCAGATTCCGCTGGTACCAGATCACGAACGGCCGTTCCACTTACGCCCTCTCGCCCGCGAAGGTCTTCGCCGCGTGGCCCAGCAGATAACGCACGATCACCCAGTGGACGGGCATGACCCCCGGCCACACGAACCTGGCCGCCCGGCGGTCGTACTCGACGAAGGTGGACAGCGCGAAGGAGGACGTCCTCGGGCGCAGCACGAGGTGTGCGCGCAGGCCCACGGCCCACACCACCTCCAGCCGGATCCAGTCCTTCTCGGCCTGCCCGATCGTCCAGCCCGCCACATGGCCGGGCGAGCCGGCCGGCCCGAGCTTGGCGCCGAACGACAGCCAGCCGAGCCGGGTGATCATCCGCACCGGCGCGGGCGCGGCCTCGAACACCCGCCGCGCCCACTGCTCGGCGCTCTCCGCGTCCGCCCCCGGGGCGCCGATGGCGAACGTGTCCTGGTAGTCGGGGCGTTTCAGCGGCGATCGTAATCGGGCCTCGTCGGGCACCGCGATCCGTTTCGCGGACCGCCCGGCACTCAGCTCGGTATTCGTCACGCAACGCTCCCTCGTAGACGTTGTAGACGTGTGTTACCGAAAAGAACTCCGCCCACGCTATGTCCGCTAAGAGACACACGTCAAGTAGTGTCTTGAGCCATGGGTACGGGTACGAGTCCACGCCGTCGGCTGATGCCGGACGACCGGCGCCGTGAGTTGCGTGAAGCCGGAGCACGGTTGTTTGCCACCAGGCCCTATGACGCTGTCCTGATGGAAGACGTGGCGGAACGGGCGGGTGTATCGCGCGCCAATTTGTACCGCTACTTCCCGAGCAAACGCGATTTGTTCGCCGCCATCTATCGGGACGCGGCCGAGGGACTGCTCACGGCCACGAAAGTCGACCCTTCCGCCCCGATGGCGGACCAGGTATTGGCCTGTCTCGACGCCCACATCGACTACTTCGTGGCGAACCGGCAGACCGTGCTCTCCGCGAATCGTGTCCTGGCGGGCGACCCGATGATCCAGGCGATCATCTCCGACGAACTCGGCGAACTGCGCCGCCGCATGCTCGACGCCTACGACTTCGGCGGCCTGGACCGCGACGTCGCCTCCGCCGCCCTCTACGCCTGGCTCGTCTTCGTCCGCGCCCTGTGCGTCGAATGGCTCAGCCACGCCACCTTCTCCCGCCAGGCCCTCCGTGACGTCTGCCTCGGCGCCCTGCTGGGCGCCCTCAACTCCGCCACGGACAACCCGCGGGACGATCTCCCCCGGTAGTCCGCGGTAGCCCCAGGTAGCCCCGGTCAGCCCGCGGCAGCCCGCGGGGATCGCCTCCTCAGTCGGCTTCCTGCTCCGCCGCCCGCAGCCCCGCCGTCCACTTCTCCTCGATGTCGCCGAAGCGCCACACCGCGAAGGCGACCGCCCAGGTGACGAAGAAGAGGCCGACGATGACGTAGCCGACGATGTTGAGGTCGAGACCGCCGATCCAGTCCCAGAAGGCGCCGTGGAGGTGGGCCTTGTCGCCGATGAGGCCGAGGAGTTCGACGGTGCCGATGATGAGGGCGACGGCCACCGACAGGCCGGTGATGGTGAGGTTGTAGTAGACCTTGCGGACCGGCTTGGAGAAGGCCCACTCGTAGGCGAAGTTCATGAACGAGCCGTCGATGGTGTCCAGCAGGCACATCCCCGCCGCGAACAGCACCGGCAGGCACAGGATCGCGTACCAGGGCAGGCCAGAGGCGGCGCCGGAGCCGGCCATCACCAGCAGCGCGATCTCGGTGGCGGTGTCGAAGCCGAGGCCGAAGAGCAGACCGATGGGGTACATCTGCCACGGCTTGGTGACGGACCTCATCAGACGGCCGAGGATGCGGTTCATGAACCCGCGGCTGTTGAGCTGCTCCTCCAGCGCGGCCTCGTCGAAGTGGCCGTCGCGCATCTGCCGGAAGACCTTCCAGATCCCGGCCAGGATCACGATGTTGATGAACGCGATGACGTAGAGGAACGTCCCCGAGACGGTGGTGCCGATCCAGCCGGTGACGCTGTGCAGCCCGGAACCGTCGTCCTCGACCGGGCCGGCCAGCGACCTGACGCCGAGCGAGAGCAGGAACGCCAGCCCGAACACGATGCTGGAGTGCCCGAGCGAGAACCAGAACCCGACCGACAGCGGCCGCTTGCCCTCGTGCATCAGCTTGCGCGTCGTGTTGTCGATCGCCGCGATGTGATCGGCGTCGAACGCGTGCCGCATCCCCAGCGTGTACGCCGTCACCCCGATCCCCACCCCGAAGGACTTCGTCCCCAGGCTGTAGTGCTCGGGCGCGACGATCGCCACCAGCGTGAACCACCCGATCACATGCAGCGCCACGATGAACGCCACCATCCCGCCCATCCGACCCCATTCGGCCCGGGTCATGGCGCCAGAAATCCGGCGCCAACGGGACCCGGCCGTGGCCGGGGCGGGAGCGGTGGTGGTCATGGATCAGTCCGTCCTTCGTCGTCGGCCCGAAGGACAAGCTAGACGCGCACGGCTTCTAGTTGCAACTCATACGCAATAAGGCCCCGGGGGCGGAGCCTGGCGAGTGCGGGGTCCTCACCGTTTGATGCGGCTCCGGAGGGCGAGGGCTGCGAGGCCGAGGAGGACGGGTTCGGTCAGGCGAGAGGCCATTTCCGTATAGGTGCCGGTCGTGGTGAGGTCCTGGCCGGAGGAACGGAAGATCACGCTGTTGACAACGACGCGCAGGCTCTTCTCGAAGCGCTCGCTCGTCAGGCGCCTCGTCAACGGACCCTGGGGGTTGGCAGGGGCCGGATCGTCGGTGGTCAAGGTGATGCGATGGCCGATGACAGTGCCGGTGCTGAGGGCGGGCGTGCCCTGTCGGGGCAGCCCCCACAGCATCATCACGAGCATGGTCACCGCGACGGCGGCCAGCAGCCAGCCCAAGGCGCGAGCGGCTCGCAGCCCGTAGCCGGAGAGAGCCCAGTACGCGGTCAGCAGTCCGCGCTCGGCCTTGCCGGCGCCGGAGTCAGCGCGGCGCATCTCCATCTCGCCGTAGTAGAAGTCCGCGGCGCCCGGCTCGTAGCTGGAATCCTCGTACGCCTTGCGCAGGGCGCGGTAAACGGCCGCCAACGTGGAGGGTTGCACCACTTCGGCCGATGGTGGAGCGGCCAGCCATCCCGGGTTGGCACCGGGCCCCGTAGCGCGCCAGTGCTGCTCTTCCGCGAGGGTTCTGCGGCGGGCGTGACGCAACGGCAGCAATCGGCCCCGCTGGTGGATGCCACTCGGCGCGGGGGCGAAGACACAGTCGCCCTCCAGACGCAGTTGGTCCAAGTGGATGGTGCCCGCGAACAGACAGGCGCTCAGGTCCATATCGGTGAGAACCACGTGGGCGGCGTCCACGCCTCGCAACGAGAGCACACGAGCGCGCTCCGGCACCCCGGCCAGGACGCTCTCATCGACCGCTGTGGCCGAGTCGGTGACGAAGGGGCGCTGCGTGCCGACGATCACCAGCGGGTACTCGCACACCGCGTCGGTGAGATCGGCTTCGGCGTAGCGCAGCGAAACCGTCGCCTTCTGTTCCCACCGTGTGCGCTGGAACTCAACCCTTCTCGCTGCCACCACGACACTGATCGGCGAGGTGAACGACGCGCCGGACAGATCCACCGTCCCCTCGCACACCAGGGGCCCCAGCAACGGTTCCTTCTTGAACGTCGCCGATCGAAAATCGACGGTCCCTCTGAAGGAGGCCGAGCCGAACGAGGCGTCCCCCGCGAAAACAGCTGATACGAAACCGGCGGTTCCCCTGAAGGCGGCCGAGTAGAACCGTGCCTCCCCGGCGAAGACGGCGGAGGCGAACATCGCGTCCCGGTTGAAGGTGGTCCGCCGAAACCCGGCCCGCCCGTTGAACGTGGCCGAGACGAACACGGCGTCCCCGTTGAAGTCCGCCGAGACGAACCAGGCATCCGTAGTGAAGGTGGCCGAGTCGAACATGGCGGGCTCGTCGAAAGTGGCCAACTCGAACACGGCGTCCCCGCCGAAGGTGGCCGAGTAGAACCAGGCAGTTCCGGCAAACACCGCCGACATGAACTCCGAGGTCCCGCTGAAGTTCGCCCGGTCGAACACCACATCCCCGGCAAAGGTGACGGACTCAAACACCGCGCCTCGCGTGAAGTCGGCCGATCCGAATCCGGCGTCCCTTCGAAATTCAGCTCCCCTGAACCAGGCATCCCCGCCGAAGGTGACCGCTCCGAAACCGGCGGTCCCGCCGAAGAAAGCCGATCGGAACCACGCGTCCCCAGCGAAGGTGGTGGATCCGAACGCGGCGTCCCCGGTGAAGACGGCCAAGTGGAATCTGGCTGTGCCTATCTTCGGCGCCCCGGTAGCCGGGTCGGTGACCCGGGCGAGTATCCGACCTAGAAGTCCTTCGCTGATGGTCGTCCCCCGTAAGTCCAGATCGCTACCGGGCGACAGGGAAGCCAGAAACGCGTCTTGCTCCGCGGCGTCGGCATGGGCGAGACACCGGCCGGAGCCGGTGACGTTGAGCCCGCCGCAATCGTGGAAGGAATCAGTCGTACCCGCACCGTCTCCGCAGTGGGCCCACGAACGGGGCGCAGCAGTAGCCATGCCCCGGTGTTAGCCCATCGCCGGACCGCTCGGCGACGTCTCTCCCGCTTCGTTACGCATCGGCGGCCTGCTGCGACACACGCTGAGTCAGCCCCGGCGGAGGGAACGTGCCAGCTCCGAGACGTGTTGCGCCTGGGCGGCGGACAGTTGCCGCGCCGCCCACAGGAACTCTGCCGCGTCCACGGCCTCCGGGGAGGGAGGGGCCGGCCTCCCGCGCAGAGCGACGCCTGTCAACGTGGCCAGTTCACGGGCGTCGATTCCGAGAAGGGCAGCGAAGTCCGTCACCAGGCGCGGAGACAGCGCCTTGCGACCGGAACCGATCACCCCGTAAGTGGCCGCCGACAGGTACGTGGGCGTCACGAAGGCAAGCGTCCTTGCCATGCCCGTCCAGTTCAAGTTGCGGTACTGGAGCATGCGGATGACCCAAGCACCCGGACCGCCGGTGAGAGGCATGAGGGACTTCGGGGAGAAGCGGGAACACCGTTCCTCTTGCGGCATCGAGCGGATCATCTGGAGAAGTTCACGGCGTCCTGCTGCGGGGAGGCGCACCGCATCCGTCACGGCACTCGCTATCGACTGCGCGGCGGTGGCATCCAGCGGCGCCATGTCCTCCGGGACCGCCAGCCCTGCGAGGATGAACAGATCGACGGCGCGGAAATTCAACGCCGGTGCCAGCCGCCGGAGCAGTCCCTCGCCCGGGTTGTTCCCCGCAAGAACGGCGTGGACCTCGCCTGCCGCCAGCCCCGCGCGGTCGGCCAGCTCCTGGGCGCCAATTTCCCTGTGGCCCAGCAACCGCGCCAGCGGCACGCTGAAACCCGGATGCTCCATCATGGCCGAAGCCTAGCCAGGGCCCATTTCGATAGCCTGCGCCGGTGGCTGACACTTCGTTGCGGTTCCTGATCGACGCGGATCACGGGCAGTTCTACGTCCAGGACCTCGTCCCCTACGACGAGTGGATGGTCGAAGCACAGATCGACGGGGCCGGATAAGCCATCCTGCCCCAAGGGATGCGGAACTCGTAGTCCCTATCGAAGACCTTGCCCAAGGCATTTCGTGGGCTACGAGCGACCGCTCAGGTGTCGATATTCCACTCAGCAGGTAGGTCCGCGTCGCAGTAGACACAGACGAAGTGCGCCTCCCGCACGATGTTGTGCTCTTGGCAGACGGGACAGCGCCGGAAGACCACCTCGTGGGTGAAGGCACCGGGGTGCCTCAGCCCGATCTGGTCCAGGGACTCGGCCACCGCCGACCATGAGGTGACGTCGGGGCAGTAGCCGGTCGACTGGTTGCTGACCTCGTCAACCACCCACTCCGCCGCGTTGCGTACGAAGGCGATCTCACCGGCGCTCGCCACGACGTCTCCACCCGCGCACGCGACGTGCTCGCTCCGGCGCGGAGACAACCGCAGGATGCCGTCCGCGCCGATGACGAAGGTGAACGGTTCCGCCAGTTCCTCCGACGTCCGCCCTGCCGCCCATTCGGCAAGGTCTTCAGGCGTCCGAATGCCTGCGCCTTCGCGTCCGGGGCGGACGGCGGCCTTCACATCAGCAGGTCCGATGTAGCGGTAGTGCCGTCCCGGAGCTGTCATCTCGCCGGCCCTCCAATCCGCTGCCGGACCCAGAGCCCCCGCTCAGCGCTTCAGCGCCCGGTACCGCTTGAGCAAGGCGGTGAGTCGCTGCGGGTCGGCCGTGGTGTTCAGTTCGGTGAGGAGGTCGTCGGGGCACAGCTCGTAGTGGTCGCCCCACCAGCGGCGGCCCGTGGTGTCCCAGATGCGGTAGCCGCCTGGGACGCCACGGGCGACGTAGCGGCGTCTGCTCATCGGGCCGGCTCCTGGGGGTCAGCCCTTGACGCAGACGAGCTGCTTCAGTTTTGCCACGACCTCGACCAGGTCGCGCTGCTGGTCGATGACCTGCTCGATGGGCTTGTAGGCGGCGGGGATCTCGTCGACGACGCCGGAGTCCTTGCGGCACTCGACGCCGCGGGTCTGGTCCTCGAGGTCGCGGGTGGTGAAGCGGCGCTTGGCGGCGTTGCGGCTCATGCGGCGGCCGGCGCCGTGGGAGGCGGAGTTGAAGGCGGCGGTGTTGCCGAGGCCGCGGACGATGTAGGAACCGGTGCCCATGGAGCCGGGGATGATGCCGTAGTCGCCGCTGCCCGCGCGGATGGCGCCCTTGCGGGTGACCAGGAGGTCCATGCCGTCGTAGCGCTCCTCCGAGACGTAGTTGTGGTGGCAGGAGATGACGGAGTCGAAGGTCGGCTTCGCCTTCTTGAACTCCTTGCGGACGACGTCCTGGAACAGCGCCATCATGAGGGCGCGGTTCCACTTGGCGTATTCCTGGGCCCAGAAGAGGTCGTTGCGGTAGGCGGCCATCTGGGGGGTGTCGGAGATGAAGACGGCGAGGTCGCGGTCGACCAGGCCCTGGTTGTGGGGCAGCTTCTGGGCCTCGCCGATGTGGTGCTCGGCGAGCTCCTTGCCGATGTTGCGCGAGCCGGAGTGCAGCATCAGCCAGACGGCGCCGGACTCGTCGAGGCAGAACTCGATGAAGTGGTTGCCCGAGCCGAGGGTGCCGAGCTGCTTGGTCGCCCGCTCCTCGCGGAACTTCACGGACTGCGCGAGTCCGTCGAAGCGCTGCCAGAAGTCGGTCCAGCCGCCGGTGGGCAGGGCGTGGACGGCGTCGGGGCCGATCGGGGAGTCGTGCATGCCGCGGCCGACCGGGATGGCCTCCTCGATCTTGGAGCGCAGCCGCGAGAGGTCGCCCGGGAGGTCGTTGGCGGTGAGCGAGGTCTTGACCGCGCTCATGCCGCAGCCGATGTCGACACCGACGGCCGCCGGGCAGACGGCGCCGTGCATGGCGATGACCGAGCCGACGGTGGCGCCCTTGCCGTAGTGCACGTCCGGCATGACGGCGAGGCCCTTGATCCACGGCAGGGAGGAGACATTGCGCAGTTGCTGCATCGCA
Organism: Streptomyces sp. NPDC051976; assembly: GCF_040680795.1. Taxonomy (NCBI): domain Bacteria; kingdom Bacillati; phylum Actinomycetota; class Actinomycetes; order Kitasatosporales; family Streptomycetaceae; genus Streptomyces; species Streptomyces sp. NPDC051976. Next base: position 31,530 of record NZ_JBFAXL010000053.1, on the reverse strand, counting down.
CCGTCCTCCACCGTGGACGGATCCGTCCACATGCGGATCGGTACGCGGATACCCGGCACCTCGGTGTACGACATGACAATCCCCCAGTAACGCCAGAAATAGGATGCTCCGCCCGATAGCACTACCCCAGCGGGCGGTTTCGGTGAAGCTTGCGGTAGACATTGTGTCCAGGACTCGCTCACACGCGCCAAAGGTTTACGTCGCGGCAGACACCAGGAAAGGGGCTCGCCCAGTGCGGTCCACGCGAAGACTGCCGGTCGCCCTCGGGGCGGCCGTGCTGGCGGTCGCCGTCCTGGGGGCGTGCTCCGGGGGCGGGCGGTCGGGCGGCTCGGCCAGCGACGGCAAGGCGGTGCCGATCGGCGGTGGCAGTACGGTCTCGCCCGCTCCGCCGGGGAAGTACCAGACGCTGCCCGAACCGTGCACGGCCGTCGACCCCGACATGCTGAAGACGCTGGTCCCGGCCGCGAAGGACCTCTCGGGCACCGAGGCGCTGACGTACGACACGGACCGCCGCGTCGGCTGCTCGTGGACCGGGCGTACGGCGGCCGGTACGTCCGACACGCTGACGATCGACATGGAGCGGGTGGTCTCGTACGACCCCGCGGTCAGCGCCGAGGTGCAGGCCGGTGCGGACTTCGACAACCAGGCCGGGTTGGCGTCCATCCCGCCGGACGCCGGCTCCAGCCCGACCACGACCCCGACGCCCACCGGCACCCCGACGACGACCGGCGACGCCGCGGGCGGCGCGAGTACGGACGGCACCGGGTCCGGCGGCAGCAGCCCCGACCTCGCGCCGCGCCGCCTGCCGGACGTGGGGAACGCCGCGTTCATCGACGACGTGCTCAAGACCCACTCCCCCGCCGCCCCCCGGCGCGACGTGACGCTGATGTTCCGCACCGCGAACGTCCTGGTGCGGATCACGTACTCCGAGACCTCACCGCGCGGCGGCAAGCAGCCCTCCAGCGCCGACATGCAGCAGGGCGCGCAGCAGGTGGCGGACCAGCTGGAGCGCAAGGTCGAGCACTAGGGCGAGCTCCAGGTCGAGCACCAGGGAGCGCCGAGGGGGCCGCCGGCGCGGTCCGGCGGCCCCGGTACGCGTACGTCGCTACGCCAGCGCCGCCGCCTTGCGCAGCAGCACCGCCCGCTCGCGGACGTTCTGGCACAGCCGCGCGGCCAGCTCCAGCTCCGCGCGAGCCTCGTTGACGCGGCCGAGGCGGCGCAGGAGTTCGCCGCGCACGCTCGGCAGCAGGTAGGAGCCCGCGAGACGATCGGACGCGATCAGATCGTCCACAAGGGCCAGCGCCCGCAGCGGCCCGCTCGCCATCGCCACCGCGACCGCCCGGTTCAGCTCGACGATCGGTGACGGGGCCACCCGGCCCAGCGCCTCGTAGAGCAGGACCACCCGCTCCCAGTCGGTCTCCGCCACCGACGCCGCCGAGGCGTGGCAGGCCGCGATCGCCGCCTGGAGCCCGTACGGTCCCAGTCCCCGCCCGACGGCGGAGGCGCGGGCGAGGGCGGCCAGGCCGCGGCGGATCGCGGACCGGTCCCACAGCCGCCGGTCCTGGTCCTCCAGCAGCACCGCCTCGCCGTCCGCGCCGGTACGCGCCGGGAAGCGCGCGGCCGTCAGCTCGAAGAGGGCCAGCAGTCCGTGCACCTCCGGCTCGTCGGGCAGCAGCGCGGCCAGCATCCGGGCCAGCCGGATCGCCTCGTAGGCGAGGTCGGGCCGGAGCAGGTCGTCGCCCGCGGTGGCGGTCGAGCCCTCGGTGAAGATCACGTAGAGCACGCTCAGCACACCGCCGAGCCGCTCGCGCCGCTGCTCGTACGGCGGCAGCTCGAACGGCACCCCCGCCGCGCCGATCGTCTTCTTCGCCCGGGTGATCCGGGCCTGGACGGTCGGGACCGACACCAGGAACGCGCGGGCGATCTGCTCGCTGGACAGGCCGCCGACCGCGCGCAGCGTCAGGGCGACGCGCGCCTCCGGCGAGAGCACCGGATGGCAGGCCACGAACATCAGCGCCAGGATGTCGTCCTCCACCCGGTCGGGATCCCAGGGCAGGTCGCCGGACCGGTCGTCGGGGGGCGCGGCGCCCGACAGCGCCTCGCCCTCGGCCAGTTGCCCGGCGAGCAGGGCGTAGCGCTCGTCGAGCGCGGAACGGCGGCGGAAGCTGTCGATGGCGCGCCGCCGGGCGGTCGCCAGCAGCCACGCCACCGGGTTCGCCGGGGCGCCCTCGCGCGCCCAGGCCACCAGCGCCTCCGCCACCGCCTCCTGCGCGACGTCCTCGGCGAGGGCGAAGTCGCGGGTGTAGCGGGCGAGCGCGGCCACGATCCGCGCCGACTCGATCCGCCACACGGCATCAACGGCCCGCCGCGCACCTTCGGCGTCCCCCAGGGTCGGGCCGCCGACAGACTCGGCGCCCGGCTCGGCATCGCGCCGCCCACCGGCCCCCTCGGCGTCCGGCGGGCCGCCGGCGGGAGCGCTGTCCCGCGGCGGCCCGCCCGCAGACTCGGTCATCGGATACGGCCGGTGGTCCGTATCAGGCCTGGCCGGTCCGCTCGCGCCACGCCCGCTCCTTGACGACCCACTCGTTGTCCTGCGGGAACTCGTCGATGGTCGGCACCCGCCGGACCTCGACCTTCGTCCCGGGGAACGCGGGGAGCCGCTTGGCCCACTCCACGGCCTCCTCCTTCGAGGCCACGTCCAGCAGGTAGAAGCCGCCGAACAGCTCCTTCGTCTCGCCGTACGGGCCGTCGGTGACGACCGGCGTCTCCCCGCTGAAGTCGACCACGACGGTCTGGGCCGGGTCGTCCAGGCCCTCGGCGGCGACGAGCACGCCCGCCCGGATCAGCTCCTCGTTGAAGCGACCCATCGTCTCGAGGATCTCCTCGAACGGCGTCTCCATCATCTTGCCCATGGTCTCGTCCGTGCCTCGCATGATCAGCATGTACTTCGGCATCGTCGCTCTCTCCTCACTACGGGGGGCCGCTCCTCGACCCTCTCACCCCAAGGTCGAACGGCGCAGCGGCGAATCGACACGCCCCCGGAACGTTTTCCCGGCGGGCGGACGCCGAGGTCCGCGCCCGGCTGCCGCGCGAGACGTTCGTCTCAAGGATGGGGGCCCGCGCCGGGCCGCGATCGCGCGCGGGATCCCAGGCCAGGGCGCTCCCGGCGGCGCCGGGCGGGGCCGGGGCGCGGCCCCGAGCGCATCGCGGGCTGTCACGGTCAGGCCCTAGGGTGGGTGGCCGATCGGACCCGTAGCGATGCGCTGACCGCGCGAGAGTGAGCGAAGGAACCATGGAACGACGCCGCACCGCCCCGCGACTCGCCCTGCTGCTCGCCGCGACCGCCGTCCCCGCGATGGCGCTCGCCGGCTGCTCCTCCAGCTCAGGGTCGAGCTCCGACAGCGGGTCGAAGGGGTCGACGTCCTCCCCGGCCGGCTCCTCGAAGTCGGCGGCGCCCGCTCCCGTCAAGTACGCCAAGCTCCCCGACGCCTGCAAGTCGGCGACGCAGTCGACCGTGGCGGCGCTGGTGCCGAAGGCGAAGCGGGCCGCGGGCACCCCGGAGACCTCCGACGACGCCAACGCCCGCAGCACCTGCTCGTGGACGGGCAACGGCGCCGACGGCTTCCAGTACCGCTGGCTGTCGGTCACCCTGCAGCGCTTCGACTCCTCCGCCGCGCTGGGCTCGGGCGAGGACCAGGCGCGCAGCCGCTACGTCAGCCAGGTCACCACCCTCGGCCACGCGCCGGGCGCCACCGCCACACCGCTGACCGGCTACGGCGACCAGGCCACGTCGGTGGGCGGCAAGGCGACCGTCGCGAAGATCACCACGCAGAACGACACGCTGCTGGCGCGCTCCGGCAACGTCGTGGTGATCGTCGAGTACAACGGGGCCGGTTTCGAGGGCAAGAAGAACCCCACCGCGCAGACCGTGCAGAGCGGCGCGGAACGGGCGGCGAAGGACGCGCTCGCGGCGGTCGTTGCGGCGAACGGATAACAACTACCGCGCCGCCCGCCCGGTATTCGTGCGTTTGTACGTCAACCCGGTGGGTCCGCGCTTGACCCATATGGCAGTCTGACCCCGCTGGAACAGGCGCTGGGACAGGCCCTGGTCGCCGAGTTGGCAGGAGGGGTCGCGGGTGGCCGCGATACGTTTGACCCGGACTCACCGTGTGCTGATCGGCGTGGTCGTCACCGGTGCGGTGGTCATCGCCGGGATCGGCTTCGCCGGTTCGTACGCGGCGGTGCGCACGCTCGCCCTGCACAAGGGCTTCGGATGGTTCGCGAACGTCTTCCCGATCGGCGTGGACGCGGGCATCGTCGTCCTGCTGGCGCTGGACCTGCTGCTGACGTGGCTGCGTATCCCGTTCCCGCTGCTGCGGCAGACCGCGTGGCTGCTCACCGCCGCCACCATCGCCTTCAACGGCGCCGCCGCCTGGCCGGACGCGCTCGGCGTCGGGATGCACGCGATCATCCCCGTGCTGTTCGTGGTCTCCGTCGAGGCCGCCCGGCACGCGATCGGGCGGATCGCGGACATCACCGCCGACAAGCACATGGAGTCGGTCCGCATCACCCGCTGGCTGCTCGCGCCATTCCCCACCTTCCGCCTGTGGCGCCGCATGAAGCTGTGGGAGCTGCGGTCCTACGAGGAGGTCATCCGCCGCGAGCAGGACCGTCTCGTCTACCGCGCCCGGCTGCGTGCCCGTTACGGCGTCGCGTGGCGCCGCAAGGCGCCGGTCGAGGCGATCATGCCGCTGCGGCTGGCCAAGTACGGGGTGCCGCTGGCCGACACCGCGGAGGCGGGGCTCGAAGCGGCCGGGATCGAGATCCAGCGGGCAAGCGCCAAGGAACTGCCCGCCGCCCCGGCACCGGCCAGGGAGCAGGCCCCCGCGCCCGCGCCCACCCAGGAATCGGGCGGCCAGGAGCACCAACAGGCCCGCGAACAGCAGCAGTACGCGCAGTACGGCCCGTACGAGCAGCAACAGCGCGACCAGTACGAGCAGTTCGGCCCGTACGAGGTCGCGTACGACGTGCCCGGCGCCCACGACAGCCCCTGGTTCCAGGCCCAACTGCGGGCCCAGCAGGCGCAGCAGGCCCAGCAGGCGTACCAGCAGCAGCAGTTCGAACAACAGCAGTACGAGCAGCAGCAGTACGAGCAGCAGGCCCAGCAGCAGGCCCCGCAGGTGATGGTCCCGTCAGGCCCGAACCGCTCCCGCCCCCTCGGCGGCGCGGGGATCTTCACGCCCGCCAACGGCGCAAACGGCCGCCCCTTCCCCGGCCAGCGCACCGAAGCCGCCCGCCAGGAGCCCGAGTTCACCCCGGAACCGGAGCCGGAACCCGAACCCGCGCCCGAGCCGGAGCCGGAGCCGGAACCCGAGTCCGAGTACATCTCCGGCCTCGAACTCCCCGACGGCATCCCGCCCGCCGAGGCGTACTTCGCCGCCTACCGCCGCTACGTCCGCGAGCACGGCATCTTCCCCAACGCCCGCCAGTTCGCCCGCTACCTGGCCAACATCTACGCGGGCACCCCGCCCGAGGAGCGCGACCTCATCCGTCCGCTGCGCGACCTGCGCTACCGCTACCAGTCCGAATCGGACACCGAGTACATCCCGTAACCCCGTCTTCCGCACCCAGGTGTCGATTTCGGCCCGCCCCGTTCGTTTCGTTCACGGGGAGGGTCGCCCGCACCGGGCGGCCCCGGCGATGAGGAGGCGGGTGTGATGGGCGGTACGGAGATCGGGACGCTGCTGAGCGGGCTGGCGTACGGGGAGTCGCCGCGGTGGCACGACGGGCGGCTGTGGCTGGCGAACTGGGGGACGGGCGAGGTCGTCGCGGTCGACGACGCGGGCAAGAGCGAGGTGGTGGCGCGGGTGCCGTCCACGACGCTGCCGTACTCGATCGACTGGCTGCCGGACGGGCGGCTGCTGATCGTGTCGGGGCCCGACGGGCTGCTGCTGCGGCAGGAGCCGGACGGCGCGCTGGTGACGCACGCCGACCTCAGCGCAGTGGACCGCGGGTTCAACGAGATCGTCGTCGACGGACGCGGCAACGTCTTCGTCAACGGCGGCGGCTTCGACCTGATGGCCGGGGAGCCGTTCGCGCCCGGCGGCGTCGTGGTGGTCACACCGGGCGGCGAGGTGCGGAAGGTGGCCGACGGCATCGCCTTCGGCAACGGGATGGCGGTGACCGCCGACGACTCCACCCTGATCGTGGCCGAGAGCTACGGCCACCGGCTCACCGCGTTCGACATCGCGGCCGACGGCGGGCTGTCCGGCCGCCGGGTGTGGGCCGACCTCGGCGACGGCGTCCCCGACGGCATCTGCCTCGATGCCGACGGGGCTGTCTGGTACGCGGACGTGCCCAACCGCCGCTGCGTGCGGGTCCGCGAGGGCGGCGAGGTGCTGCGGACCGTCGACCTCGACCGCGGCTGCTTCGCCTGCGCGCTCGGCGGCCCCGACGGCCGCACCCTGTTCGTGCTCGCCGCGGAGTGGCGCGGCCCCGAGCACATGTTCGGCGGCGACCGCACCGGTGTGGTGTTCACCACCCGCGCCCCGTCCGCCGCCGCGGGCCGCCCGTGAGCGGCCCGCGACCGACGCCGTCTCAGCCCTCGGCGCCCAGCAGCGCCCGCACCCGCTGCTGGCCGACGGCGAGCAGCAGGGTGGGCAGCCGGGGGCCGGTGTCACGGCTGACGAGGAGTTCGTAGAGCAGCGCGAAGAAGGCGCGCTGGGCGACCTTCAGCTCCGGGGTCGGCTTGGCGTCCGGCTCCAGACCGGCCTGCACCTTGGGGACCGCGTAGACGAGCGTGGTGAGCCCGTCCAGCGACCAGTGCGAGTCCAGGCCGTCCACGAGCAGCTTCAGCCCGGCCCGCTCGGACTCCCCGAGCGCGGCCAGCCGCTCCGCGTCGGGCGCCGCGCGCACCACGGTGCGCTGCTCGGGCGCGACCTGGGTGGTGATCCAGTTCTCCGCCCGGTCCAGCCGCGGCCGCGCCTCGTCCAGCGAGGTGAGCGGATCGGCCGGGTCCAGCTCCGACAGGATGCGCAGCGTCTGGTCCTCGGCGCCCGCCGTGATGTCCGCGACGGAGGCGAGGGTGCGGTACGGCAGCGGGCGCGCGGTACGCGGCAGCTCACCGGCCGCGGTACGGGCGGCACGGCCGTGCGCGGCCACGTCGGCCGGCAGCGCGGTGCCGTCGGCGACCTTCCGCTCCAGCGCGTCCCACTCGTCGTACAGCCGCTGGATCTCCTGGTCGAAGGCGATCTTGAACGACTGGTTCGGCCGCCGCCTGGCGTACAGCCAGCGCAGGATCTGCGGCTCCATGATCTTCAGCGCGTCCGCGGGGACCGGCACACCGCCCTTGGAGGACGACATCTTCGCCATGCCGGAGATCCCGACGAAGGCGTACATCGGCCCGATCGGCTGCACACCGCCGAAGATCGGCCCGACGATCTCCCCGCCGACCTGGAACGACGACCCCGGCGAGGAGTGGTCGACACCGCTGGGCTCGAAGATCACACCCTCGAACGCCCAGCGCATCGGCCAGTCGACCTTCCACACCAGCTTGCCGCGGTTGAACTCGCTGAGCAGTACCGTCTCGCCGTGCCCGCAGGCACAGGTGTACGTCAGCTCGGTGGTCTCGTCGTCGTACGACGTGACCGTGGTGAGGTCCTTGCCGCAGGCCGCGCAGTACGGCTTGTACGGGTAGTAGTCGGCGCCCGCGCTGCCGTCGTCCTCCGCCGCCGCGCCCGAGCCCTCGGCGGCCTCCAGCTCGGCCTCGTCGACCGGCTTCTGCGACGCCTTCTGGCCCTGCTTGGCCGGGGCCTTCTTGGTGCGGTACTGGCCGAGGATCGCGTCGATGTCACCGCGGTGCCGCATGGCGTGCAGGATCTGCTCGCGGTAGGTGCCCGCCAGATACTGCTCGGTCTGGCTGATGCCGTCGTACTCGACGCCCATCTCGGCGAGCGACTGCGACATCTGCGCCTTGAAGTGCTCGGCCCAGTTCGGGTACGCCGACCCGGCGGGAGCGGGCACCGAGGTCAGCGGCTTGCCGATGTGCTCGGCCCACGACGGGTCGATGCCGGGCACGCCGTTGGGCACCTTGCGGTACCGGTCGAAGTCGTCCCAGGAGATCAGGTGCCGCACCTCGTGGCCGCGGCGGCGGATCTCGTCGGCGACCAGGTGCGGGGTCATGACCTCGCGCAGGTTGCCCAGGTGGATGGGGCCCGAGGGGCTCAGCCCGGACGCGACGACGACGGGTTTCCCGGGTGCGCGGCGCTCCGACTCGGCGATGACGTCGTCCGCGAAACGGGAGACCCAGTCGGCCTCGGTGCTCTGAGCCACGATCCTCTTCTTTCCTGGGGGTGTACCTGGGGGGTGTCGCCGGGGTGCTGCCGGAGTGTTCCCGGCGCCCGGCCCCGGCCGGTGCTCCCGGCCGGCGCACAGCGCTGTGGCACACACGATAATGCGCCAACAGCGCAGTAACCGCATGGGAGAATGGTCCCGACCCACCCCTACCAACGAAACGGCACCCACCCCATGGCCTCGGTCACTTCCCTTGCCGCCTCGATCCAGCAGCGTGTGTCGGCCGCCCTCGCGGCAGCCGTCCCGTCGGCCGACGGTGCCGACCCGCTGCTGCGACGTAGCGACCGGGCGGACTTCCAGGCCAACGGCGTGCTGGGCCTCGCCAAGCGGAACAAGGCGAACCCGCGGGAGCTGGCGGCCACCGTCGCCGCCGCACTGCCCGTGGACGACCTGATCGCCGAGATCGAGGTGTCGGGCCCCGGCTTCCTCAACATCTCCGTCGCCGACACCGCGATCACCGCCAACCTGGCGGCCCGCGCCGCCGACGACCGGCTCGGCGTGCCGCCGGCCGCGCGGCCGGGCACCACGGTCATCGACTACGCCCAGCCGAACGTGGCGAAGGAGATGCACGTCGGCCACCTGCGGTCGTCCGTGATCGGTGACGCGCTGGCGAAGATCCTGGAGTTCGGCGGCGAGAAGGTCGTACGGCGGCACCACATCGGCGACTGGGGCACCCAGTTCGGCATGCTCGTGGAGTATCTGCTGGAGCACCCGCACGAGCTGGACCACACCGAGTCCGCCAGGGACGACGCCGGTGAGGCGTCGATGTCGCGGCTGGACCGGATCTACAAGTCCGCCCGCGCCCTCTTCGACAGCGACGAGGTGTTCAAGGACCGGGCGCGGCGCCGGGTGGTCGACCTCCAGGCGGGCGACCCGGAGACGCTGGCGCTGTGGCAGCGGTTCGTGGACGAGTCGAAGATCTACTTCTACTCCGTCTACGACAAGCTCGACATGGAGATCGCGGACGAGGACATCGTCGGCGAGTCCGGCTACAACGACATGCTCGTGGAGACCTGCGACCTGCTGGAGAAGGCGGGCGTCGCGGTGGAGTCCAACGGGGCGCTGTGCGTCTTCTTCGACGACATCAAGGGCAAGGACGGCGAACCCGTCCCGCTGATCGTCCGCAAGGCCGACGGCGGCTTCGGCTACGCGGCCACCGACCTGTCGGCGGTCCGCGACCGCACCGGCAACCTGCACGCCGACACGCTGCTGTACGTGGTGGACGCCCGGCAGGCGCTGCACTTCCGGATGGTCTTCGAGACCGCCCGGCGGGCGGGCTGGCTGACCGACGAGGTGACGGCCAAGCACATCCCGTTCGGCACCGTGCTGGGCAAGGACGGCAAGCCGTTCAAGACCCGGGGCGGCGAGACCGTACGCCTGGAGGACCTGCTCGTCGAGGCGATCGAGCGGGCGACCGCGGTCGTCCGGGAGAAGGGCGAGGGCCAGGGCCTCACCGACGAGGAGATCGAGGCGCGCGGCAGCGAGGTCGGCATCGGCGCGGTGAAGTACGCCGACCTGTCCACCTCGCTCGGCCGGGACTACATCTTCGACCTCGACCGGATGGTCTCCCTCAACGGCGACACGAGCGTGTACATCCAGTACGCCTTCGCCCGTATCCAGTCGATCATCCGGCGCTCCGGCGACGCCCGGCCGGTGGCCCACCCCGAGCTGCCGCTGGCCCCCGCCGAGCGGGCGCTGGGCCTGCTGCTCGACGAGTTCGGGGCGGTCCTCGACTCCACCGTGGAGACCTACGAGCCGCACAAGCTGGCCGCGTATCTCTTCCAGGTGGCGTCGGCCTTCGCGACCTTCTACGAGCAGTGCAAGGTGCTGGACGACGCCAACGCCCCCGAGGTCGTCGAGAACCGCCTCTTCCTCTGCGACGTCACCGCCCGGACCCTGCGGCAGGGCCTCACCCTGCTGGGCATCCGCACCCCCGAGCGGCTCTGAGCCGTAGCCGAACCCGTACGGATCGGCGAACACGCAGGTCAAGAGCGCCAGGGTCGCCCGCGGCCCTGGCGCGGCCTATCGTGAGACTACCCACGACGCGGTAGCGATTCAGGCGGCGGCACGTGAACGATTCGGAGATCGACTTCGCGGCGGTCTTCCAGGCCCTCCCCGGCGCGGTGGCGCTGTTCACCCCGCGACTGGAGTACCTGCACGTCAACGCCGCGTATCTACGGCTGTCGGGCCGGCGAACCGACCAGCTCGTCGGCCACTACGTCTTCGACGTCTTCCCCGACAACCCGCGCAACGGCGACACCTCCGGCGTGGACGACCTCAGGGCGTCGCTGAACCGCGTGCTGGACACCGGCGAGCGCGACAGCATGGCGCTCAACCGCTACGACGTGCAGCCGGTCGACCGCCCCGGCGTGTTCGAGGAGCGGTACTGGAGCACCGTCAACACCCCCGTGCACGACGCCGAAGGCAAACTCACGATGATCGTGCACCGGGTGGAAGAGGTCACCGAACTGGTGAAGGCGCGCGCCCGCGCCGACAACAGCAACGACTCCGACCAGACCCGCGTCCTCGAAGCCGACCTCTACACCCGCTCCCGCGAGCTGCAGGAACTCAACGAGCGGCTGCGGCAGGCACACGCCCGGGAGCGCGAGGTGGCACTCGCCCTCCAGGCGGCACTGCTGCCCACCCTCTACGGGGGCGCCCACCGCGCGGCCGTACGGTACGAGCCCGCCGTCGGGGCGCTGCACGTGTGCGGCGACTGGTACGACCTGGTGGACCTGCCGGACGGCAACATGGCGGTCGCCGTCGGGGACGTCGTCGGGCACGGGCTGCGGGCGGCGTGCGTCATGGGCCAGCTGCGCAGCGCGCTGAGCGCCGCCAGCCGGGTCGCCGAGGGCCCCGCGCAGGCCCTGGAGGCACTGGGGCTGTACTCGCGCTCGATCGACGGCGCAGAGTCCACCACCGCGGTCATGGCCCTCATCGACTGGTCCACCCTGACCCTCACCTACAGCAGCGCCGGCCACCCGCCGCCCGCGCTGCTGTCCGCGGACGGCACCGTACGGTTCCTGGAGGACGCCACCGATCCGCCGCTGGGCGCCCGGCCCGAGCACCTGCCCAGGATCGAGGCCAGCACAGCCTTCGACGTGGGCTCCACGCTGGTGCTGTACACCGACGGGCTGATCGAGCGCCGCCGCGAGGACATCGACACCGGTCTCGCCCGCCTCGCGGACTCCCTGGTCCGCCACCAGGGCGCCGACCCGGAGAAGCTGGCCGACGCGCTGCTGGCCGAGCTGCTCCAGGACGGCGGCGACTCCGACGACACCGCCCTGGTCATCCTGCGGCTGTGACCCGACGCCCACGCGCTGTCAGACCCTGGCTCTAGAGTCGGGCCCATGGCGATGCTTCCGAACCCCCTCCCGAAACTGGCGGCCGACCCGACCGGCCGGACGCTCGGCCTCGCACTCCCCCCGGGCGCGCTCATCGACGCGACCGCGGACGGCCCGTGGCTGGAGCCACTGCTCTGGTACGCGGACGAGCCGGCCGCCTCCGACACCTGGTCGCGGCTGCTGCCCGCGCGGGCGGCCGCGGGGCTGCACCCGGTGCTCATCGAGGCGGGGGTGGAGTACAAGGGCCTGGAGCACTGGGAGCTGGCGCCCGGAATGATGTCCTACCCCGGCGGTCACGACGCCGAGGAGGTGCTCGCCGAGCTGTGGGAGGAGTGCGCCGACGAGGAGTGGCCGGGCCTGGCCCCGGCGGCGGCCGCCTTCGAGACCGACCCGGACACCCGGGCCGCCGAGGTGACCAGGTCGCTGGTGGAGAGCGGCGGTCTGCGCCATGCGCGCGCCGCCCTGGTGCACGCCCGCCGCAGCGCGGACATCCCCGCCTCCATCGGCTGGTGCGGCCCCCTCAACCACGAGAACGACGTGGCGGTGCTGTGCGCGGTGCTGCGCTCCTGGGAGGACCGCTTCGGCATACGCGTGGTGGCGCTCACCTTCGACCAGCTCACGCTGTCGGTCGCCGCCCCGCCCCGCACTCTGGAGGACGCCGAGGCGATCGCCGCGGAGCACTACGCCTTCTGCCCGGACAACATCGACCAGGGCCACCACAAGACGCTGTCCGCGTACGCCGAGCACGAGGTCCTCGACCGCGAGGCCTGGCACTTCTGGTGGGACTGACGGCGCTGCCGCCCGACCGGTGGGTCAGGGGACGACGATGACCGGAGTGCCGATCGCGGTGGCGTTCCAGAGCGCGTCGCCGTCCTTGCGGTGCGTCCTGACCGCGCCGGTCCGCAGTGTCGCGCCGTCGGGGGGCAGCTTGTCGTCCAGCTGCGCGGAGAAGGCGATCCATGTCTCGGCGGTGAAGGAGAAGAAGACCACGTGCTCGACGTTGGCGCCGTCGCTGCCGACGCTGGTCGCCTTGCGGCCCGACACATGGTGCAGGCCCACCTTCGGTGCGACCGTGCCGGGGTGCACCACGAAGGTGTCGACGGGCTTGCCGGTCGTCGGGACGATCCACACCCGCTTCTGACTCAGCGAGTACACCACGCGCTTGCCGGTGCCCGAGGTGCCCGGCACGGCGGGCGGGGGCGGCGGGGTGTGCGGGTGGGACGCGGTCGGGTGCGGGCTCGCCACCGCCCGCGGGGTCTGCGGAGTCTGGCCGCTCGCCTGTATCGCCAGGAACGACACGGCCACCAACGCCGCCGCCGTCAGCCCGGACACGGCGGCCCAGGACGGTATGCCACGAGCCATGTGACGTATCCCCCTGCCTTCCCCTCGCTGACTCCCCTGCGGCGCAGCCTACCCGCCCGCCGCCGGAGCGGTCCTACAACCGCTGTGCGGCCTCCGTCGCCCAGTACGTCAGGATCATGTCCGCGCCCGCGCGGCGGATGCAGGTGAGGGACTCCATGATGGTGCGCTCGCGGTCGATCCAGCCGTTCGCCGCCGCGGCCTCGACCATCGCGTACTCGCCGGAGATCTGGTAGGCGGCCACGGGCACGCTGGACTCGTCGGCGACCTTCCGCAGCACGTCCAGGTACGGCAGCGCGGGCTTGACCATCACCATGTCGGCGCCCTCGGCCAGGTCGAGCTCCAACTCCCGCATCGCCTCGCGGAAGTTCGCCGGGTCCTGCTGGTACGTCTTGCGGTCGCCCTTGAGGGAGGAGTTCACCGCCTCCCGGAACGGGCCGTAGAACGCGGAGGCGTACTTGACGGTGTAGGCCAGGATCGACACGTCCTGCTTGCCGATCTCGTCCAGCGCGTCGCGTACGACGCCGACCTGACCGTCCATCATCCCCGAGGGGCCCACCACATGGACGCCCGCGTCCGCCTGGACCTGGGCCATCTCGGCGTAGCGCTCCAGCGTGGCGTCGTTGTCGACGCGGCCCTCCGCGTCCAGGACGCCGCAGTGGCCGTGGTCGGTGTACTCGTCCAGGCAAAGGTCCGACATCACGATCATCGCGTCGCCGACCTCCGCGACGACGTCCCTGATCGCGACCTGGAGGATCCCGTCGGGCTCGGTGCCCTGGCTGCCCACGGCGTCCTTCACCTCGGGCACCCCGAAGAGCATGATGCCGCCGACGCCGGCCTCGGCCGCCTCCACGGCGGCCTTCCGCAGCGAGTCCCTTGTGTGCTGCTGCACTCCCGGCATCGACGACACCGGAACCGGCTCACCGATGCCCTCGCGCACGAAGGCGGGCAGGATCAGCTGGGCCGGGCTCAGCCGCGTCTCCGTGACGAGCCGGCGCATCGCCGGACTCGTCCGCAGCCGCCGCGGCCGCACCCCCGGAAACCCACTCATCAGCGTCGCCGCCTTCCTCGCGTCCTACAGGCCGCTTCCACGGTACGCCCGCCCCCGGGGTGCCTTTGCCGACGCCAAGTCGGCCTCCGGCCGGGTCGCGGAAGACCTAGCCCCGATAGGGGCGCCCTCAGACCCGGGTGCGGCGGCGGCTGCCGGGGCGGCGTTCGCTGGGGCGGGTCACCGGGTCACCCGCGGCGGAAGCCGCCACGCGGCGGGCCGTGCCGAAGTCGGCGAGGGCCTGGGCGAGGGCGTGGACGGACGGCTCGGGGGCCATCACGTCGACCCGGAGCCCGTGCTCCTCGGCCGTCTTGGCGGTGGCCGGACCGATACAGGCGATCACCGTGACGTTGTGCGGCTTGCCCGCGATACCCACCAGGTTCCGCACGGTCGACGACGAAGTGAAGAGCACCGCGTCGAACCCGCCGCCCTTGATCGCCTCACGGGTGTCCGCCGGCGGCGGCGACGCCCGCACCGTGCGGTAGGCGGTGACGTCGTCGACCTCCCAGCCCAGCTCGACGAGCCCGGCGACCAGCGTCTCGGTGGCGATGTCGGCGCGCGGCAGGAACACCCGGTCGATCGGGTCGAAGACCGGGTCGTACGGCGGCCAGTCCTCCAGCAGTCCGGCCGCGGACTGCTCACCGCTGGGCACGAGATCCGGCTTGACGCCGAACTCCACCAGCGACTGCGCGGTCTGCTCGCCGACCGCGGCGACCTTGATCCCGGCGAAGGCACGGGCGTCGAGCCCGTACTCCTCGAACTTCTCGCGGACGGCCTTGACCGCGTTCACCGAGGTGAAGGCGATCCACTCGTACCGCCCGGTGACGAGCCCCTTGACGGCCCGCTCCATCTGCTGCGGGGTGCGCGGCGGTTCGACCGCGATGGTCGGCACCTCGTGCGGCACGGCGCCGTAGGAGCGGAGCTGGTCGGAGAGCGACGCGGCCTGCTCCTTGGTGCGCGGCACCAGGACCCGCCAGCCGAACAGCGGCTTGGTCTCGAACCACGACAGGTGCTGCCGCTGCTCGGTGCGCTCACCGACGACGGCTATCGCGGCGATCGGCCCCTCGGGGGTCGGCAGCGCCTTGGTGGCCTTGAGTTCGGCGGCGATGGTGGCCAGCGTCGCGGTCCAGGTGCGCTGCCGGGTGGTGGTCCCCGCGACGGTCACCGACAGCGGCGTCTCGGGCTTGCGGCCCGACGCGATGAGTTCGGCGGTGGTCAGCGCCACCGTCTGCAGCGTGGTGGAGATCACGAGCGTGGCATCGCTCGCGCCGACCTCGTTCCAGCACCGGTCGGAGGCGGTGGCCGCGTCGACGAAGCGCACGTCACCGCTGAGGTGCACCCCCGCGTAGGCGGGCACACCGACGGCCGCGGCGACACCGGGGACCACCTCGAAGGGGATCCCGGCGCGGGCGCAGGCCAGCATCTCCTCGGCCGCGGAAGGGTCGAGCCCGGGGTCGCCCGCGACCGCACGGACGACCCGCTTGCCGGTCCGCGCGGACGCCATGACAAGCTGTGTGGCAGCGGCGGAGACGGCCGTGAGGTCCAACACCTCGCCGTCGGCGGCGGGTTCAGCCGTGCCCACGTCCGCGCGGGCGTGCGTGCGGACGACTTCGAGTACATGTCCCTCGCCGACCAGCAGGTCGGCGTGGGCGAGCGCCTCGACGGCGCGCAGGGTCAGCAGCCCGGGGTCTCCGGGTCCGGCACCGAGGAAGGTGACGTGGCCGGACGCGGGCCCGTTCTTGGAACCGGGGGTTCCGGCGGGTCCGGCAGTGTTCGTCGTAGCAGCGACGGCGGCGGGGTTCAAAGTGCGCGCTCCCCCATAAGACCGGCCGCACCCTTGGCGAGCATCTCTTCGGCCAGCTCGCGGCCAAGGGCCCGTGCTGCGTCGGTCGATGCCGGTACGGAACCGGTGGTGGACATCTGCACCAGCGAGGTGCCGTCGGTCGTGCCGACGACACCGCGCAAGCGCAGCTCGGAAATCTGCCCGTCGTCCACAAGGTCGGCCAGCGCGCCCACAGGGGCGGAGCAGCCGGCCTCGAGGGCGGCGAGCAGGGATCGCTCGGCGGTCACGGCGACCCGGGTGAGCGGGTCGTCGAGCCCGGCGAGCTGTGCGGCCAACTCCAGGCTGGAGGCGGCGCATTCGACAGCCAGTGCCCCCTGTCCGGGGGCGGGCAGTACGACGTCGGCGGCGATCAGCTCGCTCGCCTCCGCGAGCCTGCCGATACGGTTCAGCCCGGCGGCGGCCAGTACGACCGCGTCGAGCGTGCCGGAAGTAACGTACCCGATGCGGGTGTCAACGTTGCCACGGATCGGGACCGTCTCGATCACCTGTCCGCGGGAACGGGCCCAGGCGTTGAGCTGCGCCATGCGGCGCGGCGAGCCGGTGCCGACCCGGGCGCCGTCCGGCAGCGCCTCGAAGGTCAGCCCGTCGCGGGCGACGAGCGCGTCCCTGGGGTCCTCGCGGAGCGGGATCGCGGCGAGCGTCAGCCCGTCGGCGTCCGCCGTCGGCAGGTCCTTGAGCGAGTGCACGGCGAAGTCGATCTCGCCCGCGAGCAGCGCGTCCCGCAGCGCGGAGACGAAGACGCCGGTGCCGCCGATCTGCGCGAGGTGCTCCCGCGAGACGTCGCCGTGCGTGGTGATCTCGACCAGCTCCACCGCGCGCCCGGTCAGCCGCCGTACGCTCTCGGCGATCATGCCGGACTGCGCCATGGCCAGCTTGCTGCGGCGGGTGCCGAGACGCAGCGGCGCGGCGGCGCCTGGGGTGGTGGGGCTCGTCATGGCCGCCCTCGATTCGGGTCTGCGGGGCCCGGGGCGGAGCCCTGGGTGTCGGCCCTGCTGACGGCGGCGACCGCCTGCGGGTCGAGGTCGAAGAGTTCACGCAGCGCGTCGGCGTACCCGGCGCCACCGGGCTCGCCCGCGAGCTGCTTGACCCGCACGGTCGGCGCGTGCAGGAGCTTGTCGACGACGCGGCGCACGGTCTGGGTGATCTCCGCGCGTTGCTTGTCGTCCAGATCGGGCAGCCTACCGTCGAGCCGGGAAAGTTCACCCGTCACGACATCGGCGGCCATGGCACGCAGGGCCACCACGGTCGGGGTGATGCGGGCCGCGCGCTGGGCCGCGCCGAAGGCGGCGACCTCCTCCGAGACGATGGCGCGCACCGCGTCGACGTCGGCGGCCATGGGCGCGTCGGCGGACGCGGCGGCCAGCGACTCTATGTCCACCAGGTGGACGCCCTCGATGCCGTGCGCCGCGCCGTCGATGTCGCGGGGCATGGCCAGGTCGAGCAGCGCGAGTCCGGATCCGTCCCCGGTCCGCGCCCTGGCGGCGAGCGCCGCCTTCACGTCGTCGGCGGTGAGCACCAGGCCGGTCGCGCCGGTGCAGGAGACGACCAGGTCGGCCTCGGCGAGCGCGGCGGGCACGTCGGCCATCGCGAGCGCCCGGGTGGCGACGCCGCCCGGTTCGGCCAGCACGCGGGCGAGCCGCTCGGCGCGGGCGACGGTGCGGTTGGCGATGGCGAGCTCCGCCACACCGGCACGCGCCAGCGTGGCCGCGGCCAGCGACGACATCGAGCCCGCGCCCACCACCAGGGCGCGGCGACCGGTGAGCGAGGCCAGACCGGAGGAGGCGGCGGCGAGCTGGGCGAGTCCGAAGGTGACCAGGGACTGGCCCGCGCGGTCGATACCGGTCTCGGAGTGGGCCCGCTTGCCGACCCGCAGCGCCTGCTGGAACAGGTCGTTGAGCAGGCGGCCCGCGGTGTGCAGCTCCTGGCCGAGCGCGAGGGCGTCCTTGATCTGGCCGAGGATCTGCCCCTCGCCGATGACCATGGAGTCCAGCCCGCAGGCCACCGACAGCAGATGGTGGACGGCGCGGTCCTCGTAGTGCACGTACAGGTACGGGGTCAGCTCTTCGAGGCCGACGCCGCTGTGCTGGGCGAGCAGTGTGGACAGCTCCGCGACGCCGGCGTGGAACTTGTCGACGTCCGCGTACAGCTCGATCCGGTTGCAGGTCGCGAGGACGGCCGCCTCGGTGGCCGGTTCGGCGGCGAGCGTGTCGTGGAGCAGCTTGGCCCGCGCGTCCTCGGCGAGCGCTGCCCGCTCCAGGACGCTGACGGGGGCGCTGCGGTGGCTCAGCCCGACGACCAACAAACTCATGCCGGCATCACGGCGGGTACGTCCCCGTCCGGTTCCTGGCGGTCCTCGCCTGCCTTGCGCTGCTCGTGGAAGGCGAGGATCTGCAGCTCGATGGAGAGGTCGACCTTGCGCACGTCCACGCCGTCCGGGACGGTCAGCACGGTCGGGGCGAAGTTGAGGATGGAGGTGACACCGGCGGCGACGAGCCGGTCGGTGACCTCCTGGGCGGCGCCGGCCGGGGTGGCGATCACACCGATGGAGACCTGGCTGTCCGCAACGATCGTCTCGAGCTCGTCGATGTGCCGCACCGGCAGCCCGGCGACGAGACGGCCCGCGATGGCGGGGTCGGCGTCGAGGAGCGCGGCGACCCGGAAGCCGCGGGAGGCGAACCCGCCGTAGTTGGCGAGGGCGGCGCCGAGGTTACCGATACCGACGATGACGACCGGCCAGTCCTGGGTCAGTCCCAGCTCACGGCTGATCTGGTAGACGAGGTACTCGACGTCGTATCCGACACCACGGGTGCCGTAGGAGCCGAGGTAGGAGAAGTCCTTGCGCAGCTTGGCCGAGTTGACCCCGGCTGCCGCGGCGAGTTCCTCCGACGACACGGTGGGCACCGAGCGCTCGGAGAGTGCTGTCAGTGCCCGCAGGTACAGCGGAAGTCTGGCGACGGTGGCCTCGGGAATCCCTCGGCTGCGGGTCGCCGGTCGGTGAGATCGGCCAGTTGCCACGGTGCTCCTGCGGGTAGAGCTGGGCTGAAGACGACCACGGTCTTTGGGGCCGCCCCGTGGACAGCAGGCTATGTCTTTGTGAACGCGTGCACAAAGATAGTGTCCGATTTGCCCGGGCGAAGTGATGGGCATCACGCACTCCCATTGCGGACATTGGGCACCATTCGCCGTGCGGAATCGTTGCTGCGGCGCTTCCAGAGTGCGTCCGTGACCTCGGGAAGTGCCAGTGACTCGGGCCATTCGACGGCCGCCGCGAGTGCCAGCCGCTCGCCGAGATCCACGGTTTCCACCGTTTCGCCGCCCTGCGCGTAGTACGAGAACAGCGCGGCCGTGGCACGGGCGTCACCGAGCGCGGTGTGCGGGTGCCGGTCCGTGACACCGACCGCCGCGGCGCAGTCGCGCAGTGACAGTCCGTGCGGGGAAAGCCGGTACGCGCTGCCTGCCGCGGCCATCCGCATCGTGCACAGCTCCGGCACCACGGGCAGCGGGACGCCGACCCGGGCGTACTCGGCGGCCAGGAAGGCGCGGTCGCAGCCCACGTTGTGTCCCACCAGCACCCGGCCGCGCAGCAGCGTCAGCAGCCGGGCGGCGATCCCGGCGAACCGGGGCGCCCCGCCGAGGTGGTGGACCTCGATGCCGTGGATGTGCGTCGGGCCGACCGGGCCCTGCGGATCGACCAGCGTGGAGAACTCACCCTGCGCGTCGAGATCGGGGCCCAGCAGCACCACCGCGAGCTCCAGCACGCGGTGCCGGTGCGAGGACGAACCGGTGGCCTCGACGTCGACGACGGCATAGCCGTACGGCGGACGCGAACTCCGGCCACCGCGGCCCGAGGACACCGAGAGCACGTGCCACACTCCTCACGCTTCGCCCCCGGCAGTACAAAACGACCTCGATGGTAATCGAATATGCGTGAGTACGGGTAACGCGCCCAAATCACCCTGCGGACCGCTGACCTCGCGGTGGGTGACCGTGCGCCAGGTCACTTCGCGGTGAGTGCCGCCCGCAGCCGCTTCTCGTCGACACGCCAGAAGGTGTGCTGCTCGCCGTCGACCAGCACGACCGGGATCTGCTCCCAGTAGCGCGCGTACAGCGCCTCGTCCTGGGTGATGTCCTGCTCCTCCACCACCGCGCCCACCTCGCCGGCGACCTTCTCGACCACCACACGGGCGTCGTCGCACAGATGGCAGCCGGGCTTGCCGATCAGGGTCACTGTCCTCGCGGAGCTCGCATGCGTCATGACAGCCATTGTGGACCGGCCCCCACGCCACACCTCCGATACCCGGAGTTCACGTCCCCGCACCACACACGGTCCTGGAGTGCCGTGCCGGATGGCTATGCTCGCGATATGGCCGCTCACAGATGG
The DNA here is from genome assembly GCF_040680795.1 of Streptomyces sp. NPDC051976. Classification (NCBI taxonomy): domain Bacteria; kingdom Bacillati; phylum Actinomycetota; class Actinomycetes; order Kitasatosporales; family Streptomycetaceae; genus Streptomyces; species Streptomyces sp. NPDC051976. Next base: position 11,203 of record NZ_JBFAXL010000053.1, on the reverse strand, counting down.
CTCACCCCCCTCACTCCCCACATCACGCCGCGCATCACCTCCCGTAGGCACGCCGTCACCGAACGCAGCGTGCTGGCGGGCGAGGCAGCGGCGGAGGCGGCGGAGGCCGCGCTGGCGACGCGGGCGCGGCGGACGAAGGGCGAGGACGCGGCGGAGACCGCGGGCACTGCGGACGCGACGAGCCCGGCCGAGGACGCGGGCGCCGAACCGGAGTTCCCGGTGGCCGGGGACCCGCGCGCCGCCGCCTTCTTCGACCTGGACAACACCGTGATGCAGGGCGCCGCGCTCTTCCACTTCGGACGCGGCCTGTACAAGCGGAAGTTCTTCGACAAGCGCGACCTGGTGCGGTTCGCCTGGCAGCAGGCGTACTTCCGGATGGCGGGCGCCGAGGACCCCGAGCACATGCAGGACGCGCGCGACAGCGCCCTGTCCATCGTCAAGGGACACCGCGTCGAGGAACTGATGTCCATCGGCGAGGAGATCTACGACGAGTACATGGCCGGCAAGATCTGGCCCGGCACCCGCGCGCTCGCCCAGGCCCACCTGGACGCCGGGCAGCGGGTCTGGCTGGTCACCGCCGCGCCGGTGGAGACCGCGACCATCATCGCCCGGCGGCTCGGCCTGACCGGCGCGCTCGGCACGGTCGCGGAGTCCGTCGGCGGCGTCTACACCGGCCGTCTCGTCGGCGAGCCGCTGCACGGCCCGGCGAAGGCCGAGGCGGTACGGGCGCTGGCCGCCGCCGAGGACCTCGATCTGTCGCTCTGCGCCGCCTACAGCGACTCGGCCAACGACATCCCGATACTCACCCTGGTCGGCCACCCGTACGCCATCAACCCCGACTCGCGGCTGCGCAAGCACGCCCGCGCCGAGGGCTGGCGGCTGCGCGACTACCGCACCGGCCGCAAGGCGGCCAGGATCGGCATCCCGGCCGCGGCGGGCATGGGAGCGGTCGCGGGCGGGGCGCTGGCGGCCGCCGCGCTCACCCGCCGCCACCGCCACTCCTGAGCCGCGCGGGCACCTGAGCCGACGGGCCCGGCGCGGCCGCCGGGCAGGGGCCGCCTTGCCCCTGGCGGGGCCGGAGGCGGGGGCTCACACGGGCACAACACGCACTCTGCGCGACCATTTCACGAGTGGAAGTGGTCAACTCAGGCCACACGTTCGATAATTGGTCGATCGCCATTACGCACAGGAAGTGGCGGAAACGGCGATTTGGGCAACTCGGTGTAGCGTCGCCTGTACGAAGCGTTATTCTCCTCAGACGCATTCCGGTACCCACACGTCGCCACGACGGGTGAACGGTCCCGTACTGCACGTGATGGAAAGTTCTGCCTCTGGGAGTCCCGTGTACCCACACGACGGGGTTGACACCTCTGGCCTGGCTGCGTTGCGCGCACTGGTGGTTGACCGCCTGATGCGCACAGTCCCCACGTACGCCGGGCCCGCATTCGCCACGTCCGGTCCCACCGTCCCCGGCCACGCCTACGCGCTGGCCGAAGTCAGCACAGCCGCAGGCAGACGCACCCGCAGCAGTTCCGGCAGCACCGGCGACACACCGGCAGGGCGCGGCACGGCACAGGGCGCGCACGCCCGCCGCCCCGCGTCCGACACCGACAGCGGCCGGATGATGGACCTGGTCGAACGCGCCCAGGAAGGCGAGACCGAGGCCTTCGGACGGCTCTACGACCACTACTCCGACACCGTCTACCGGTACATCTACTACCGGGTCGGCAGCAAAGCCACGGCCGAGGACCTCACCAGCGAGACCTTTCTGCGCGCACTGCGCAGGATCGGCACCTTCACCTGGCAGGGCCGCGATTTCGGCGCCTGGCTCGTCACCATCGCCCGCAATCTGGTCGCCGACCACTTCAAGTCGAGCCGTTTCCGCCTCGAAGTGACCACCGGCGAAATGCTCGACGCGAACGAGGTCGAGCGCAGCCCCGAGGACTCCGTCCTGGAGTCGCTCTCCAACGAGGCGCTGCTGGTGGCGGTGCGCAAGCTCAATCCGCAGCAGCAGGAGTGCGTGACGCTGCGCTTCCTGCAGGGCCTCTCGGTGGCCGAGACCGCCCGCATCATGGGCAAGAACGAGGGTGCGATCAAGACCCTGCAGTACCGGGCGGTGCGCACACTTGCCCGGTTGCTGCCGGAAGACGCCCGGTGAGTGACCGTTGTCCAGACCCTTGCCCCCTTTGTCGGCCGTCGGCCGATCCGACCAGTGCGATCATCACAGCCGACCCGATCATCAGACCTGCGTAACCCAACTGGACCGGCACTCGTTGCATCACATGCAGGCATTTCCGTGTCGCGCGCTGCCCAGTGCTGTTCACTCGATCGGGTGGACGGCGAGGAGGAGCGCAACCTCCGGACGGCACGGGGAGTCGAGTGTGGATGACGAGAGGAGGTGCCGCCCGTGATCGGACAGGCAACGGCACATCGCCGGGCGAACGCCTTCGCCCAGGCCCTGGAGGACGCTGCCGTCCTCGGTGAGACCGGCACCGGCGAGACCGGTGGCGGTGCCGACAGTGCGGGCGGCGAGCGCGGCACCCATGGGGCCCACGGCGCCCACCATGCCGCCGCCCGGCACGCGGACCCCGACCAGGCCGTACTGCTGTCGGTCGCCGCGGCGATCAGCAAGCGGCCGGCGCCGGTGATGGACGCCGACAAGAAGACCGTCCAGCGCGCGCAGCTCATCGCCGCGATGGAGCAGGCCCTCGCCGACGGCAGTTTCGAGGTCTCGGCCCGGGTGCCCGAGCAGCGCACCGACGGCCACGGCGCCCACCGCGCCACCGGCCTGCGCAAGTTCACCCCGCGCTCCAAACTGGGCCGGCGGCTCGCGGTCGGCGGCCTGACCGTCGGCGTCGCCGCCGGGGCTTTCGGCGGGGTCGCGGCGGCCAGCACCAACGCGCTGCCCGGCGACACCCTGTACGGCCTCAAGCGCGGCATGGAGGACCTCAAGCTGGACATGGCCAGCGGCGACGCCTCCCGCGGCAAGGTCTACCTCGACATGGCGGCCACCCGTATGCAGGAGGCCCGTCGGCTGATGGACCGCGGCCGCGGCGGGCAGCTCGACGACGAGTCGGTCGGCGAGGTCCGCAAGGCGCTCTCCGGCATGCACCAGGAAGCCGCCGAGGGCCACCGGCTGCTCAGCCAGGCGTATCAGAAGGACGGCTCGCTGCAGCCGATGGAGCTGCTCAACAGCTTCGCCGCCACGCACCGCCAGGGCTGGAGCGATCTGCGGGGCAAGCTGCCCAGCCAGCTCACCGACGTCTCCGACCAGGTGAGTTCGGTCTTCGCCGCCATAGACCATGACGTGGCGCCGCTGCAGTCGGTGCTGCCCAAGTCGAAGGACGACGACGACTCGCCGTCCTCGCACGGCGGCAGTCGTACGGGCTCCGGTGGCAACGGCGACCAGAGCAGTACGGGTACGGCCTCGCCGTCCACCACGGCCACCGGCGGCGACAGCTCCGGCCACCCGGGCGGCACCGCCACCCCGGCCCCGAGCACCACCGCGCCCAACGGCCTGATCGGCGGCTCCGGCAACCTCCTCAACCCGCCGCCGCAGTCCGGTGCCACCACCACCCCCTCGGGCACCGCGACACCCCCCCGCTCAGTCACCCTCCCGCCCCTGCTCCCCGGCCTGCTCCCCGGCCTCGGCCTCAGCGGCGACGAGTCCTCCGACTGACACCCCGCCCCCCGAGCGCACCCCGGAGGTCGGTCCTCTTCCTCAGAAGAAGACCGACCTCCGCACAGCCCAGCGCAGCGCCCCTCAGAAGAAGACCGACCTCCGCTGCACCAGCAGCTTGTACAGCGTGTGCTGGATCGTCTCGCGGACCTGGTCCGTCAGGTTGAAGACCAACATCGGGTCCTCGGCCGCCTCGGCCGGGTAGCTGTCGGTGGGGATGGGTTCGCCGAACTGGATGGTCCATTTGGTGGGGAGGGGGACCAGGCCCAGTGGGCCCAGCCAGGGGAAGGTGGGGGTCAGGGGGAAGTAGGGGAAGCCCAGGAGCCGGGCGAGGGTGCGGGAGTTGCCGACCATCGGGTAGATCTCCTCGGCGCCGACCACCGAGCACGGAACGATCGGCACCCGCGTCTTGAGCGCCGTCGCCACGAAACCGCCGCGCCCGAACCGCTGCAGCTTGTAGCGGTCGGAGAACGGCTTGCCGAGGCCCTTGAAGCCCTCCGGCATCACCCCGACGACCTCACCGCGCTCCAGCAGCGTCTGCGCGTCCTCCGCGCACGCCAGGGTGTGCCCGGCCTTGCGCGCCAGCTCGTTCACCACCGGCAGCATGAAGACCAGGTCCGCGGCGAGCAGCCGCAGATGCCTGCCCGCCGGATGGTGGTCGTGCACGGCCACCTGCGCCATCAGCCCGTCTATCGGCAGCGTCCCGGAGTGGTTGGACACCACGAGCGCCCCGCCCTCCGACGGGATGTTCTCGATGCCCTTCACCTCGACCCGGAAGTACGTGTCGAACACCGGCCGCAGCAGCGACATCAGCACCTGGTCGGTCAGCTCGGCGTCGTACCCGAACTCGTCGACCTCGTAGTCACCGGTGACCCGGCGCCGCAGGAAGGACAGGCCGTGCGCGACCTTGCGGTCCCAGCGCCCGCCGAGCATCCGGTCCGCGACACCGCCGAGCGCCTCGGCGACCGAGGTGACGGCGGCCGCCGCGGCGGCACCGGGATCCGGCCGTACGCCCGTGGCACCGGCAGGCGACGGCTGCTGCGCCGGCAAGGGCACCGACGCCCGCGCCCCGCCGCCCCTCGCGGCCGCCTGAGCCGCCCTGGAACCGCCTCCCGCACCCTGCCCGGGGATTCCCCCCGCCGCGTCCGGCGCGGCGGCCACATCAGCCGCGGACGCCTCCGGCACGGCCGTCAGCGGCAGCTGGCCGGCGGCCGAACCCGCGGCACCGGCCGAGGCGGCACCGCCGCCCGCCGCAGCGTCCTTCTTCCGCGCACCCGCCGCCCGCCCCCGCGACCGGCCCGCGCCCCCACGACGGGTCCTGGAATCCTCGTCGAACGGGATGACCTTGGCGTCTGCCATGGCTCCGGCTCCTTCTGCTGGAACGGTCACACGTGGTCGTCGACGTCTGCCGGGAGCGCCGCCGCGAGACGGTCGACGGCGCTCGCCAGCCGTTGCGGGGGCAGCAGCCCGGGACCACGGCTGCGTGCGAAGTCGTGAAACGCCTCCGCTGTCGTATACGTGGGTTCGAACCCGAGCGTCTCACGCATCTGCCGGGTTTCCACCACCCTGCCATGGGTGAGCAGCCGGATCTGCTCGCGCGAGAAGTCGGTGATCCCCGCGGTGCGCAGCATCTGCCCGAGCCAGGTGACGGCGGGCAGCAGCACCGGCACCGTCGGCTTGCCCAGCCGCCGCGCGGTCTGCGACAGCAGCAGTACGCCGTCTCCGGCGATGTTGAAGGTCCCCGAGTTCAGCGTCCCGCGGCGCGCCTCCAGCGCGGCCAGCACCAGCACGGCCGTCACGTCGTCCTCGTGGACGAACTGCAGCCGGGGGTCGTAGCCGAAGACCGTCGGCAGTATCGGCAGCGCGAAGAACTCGGCCAGCGGCGTGTCCGCGTTCGGCCCGAGGATGTTCGCGAAGCGCAGCACCGCGACCGCCACGTCCGGCCGCCGCCGCGCGAAGCCCCGTACATACCCCTCGACCTCGACGGCGTCCTTCGCGAAGCCGCCGCTCGGCAGCGCCTTCGCGGGCATCGACTCGGTGAAGACCGCGGGGTCGCGCGGCGCGGACCCGTAGACGCTCGTGGTGGACTTCACCACCAGGCGGCGGATCGTCGGCGCCTTCTGGCAGGCGCCCAGGAGCTGCATGGTGCCGATGACGTTGGTCTCCTTGACCTGCGTCCGGCCGCCCGAGCCCAGCGGGGTGCCGCTGACGTCCATGTGCACCACGGTGTCCACGGAGTGCTGGGCCAGCACCTTGGCGATCATCGGCTGCCGGATGTCGGCCCGGACGAACTCCGCGTCCCCCAGGTCGTGCTCCGGCGGTACGGCGTCGACGGCGATCACCCGGTCGACGTCGGGCTCCCGCTGGACGCGCCGGACGAATCGGCCGCCGAGCTGTCGCGCGACTCCGGTGACGAGTACCACCTTGCCCACGGTTCAGCGCCTTCCTACGGGGATGTACGCACCGTACCCGTTCGATGTTGCCTGCCGGTGACGGCCCGCCCGGGAATCCCGGCGGGGAAACCCGGCGGCCCGCCCCGGAAAAAGCCACTGCCCCTCTCCGCCGCCTGCGGGCGGTGGAGAGGGGCAGGAAGAGCGACGAATGGCTCGCGGCCCGCTTACTTCTTGTTGCGACGCTGAACGCGCGTCCGCTTCAGCAGCTTGCGGTGCTTCTTCTTGGCCATACGCTTACGCCGCTTCTTGATGACAGAGCCCACGACTACCCTCGCTTCGTTTTCACTCGGTGCGGGGCGTCCGAGCCCACACGACCTACGTCGGCCAAGCCTACCCGCCCGAAGCGGACGAGCATAAACCGAGCCCCACGCAGGCGGTCAGCAGTCCTCGACGGGCGGTATCAGGCAGATTCCCCCACCCCCACATAGGACTCGCGCAGGTAGTCGTGGACGGCCTGCTCCGGAACCCGGAAGGACCTCCCCACCCGGATCGCCGGCAGATGACCGCTGTGCACCAGGCGGTACACCGTCATCTTGGACACTCGCATCACCGCGGCCACTTCGGCGACGGTAAGGAACACGACCTCGTTGAGAGGCCTGGTTTCGCTTGTAGCCATGACACACCTGAACCTTCCGCACCTGACGGCCACCGGCTTCCCCTCCGGCGACTCCAACAGTCAAGTGCGCTCCCCCCCAGATTAGGGGCGCATGATGCAAGTGGGGAAGAGGAGTTGCGAATGGTTGACTACTGTGACAGCCACGCCCGATTGAGTACGTAGCGCGTCAGTGGCCGGTAGTAATCGGATCGCACCGTGTCATCCAGTGGTACGGCGACCGAAACACGCCCCTCGGCCTCCGCCACGAAGACCGCGGGATCGTCGGAATCCGCCAGGCCGATCGCCTCGATACCCAACTGACCTGCGCCGCAGATGAATCCGTGATCGCCGACCACCAGCCCCGGGAGCACCCCGCCCTGCTCGGCGGCGGCCGCCAGGGCGGCCCGCACAGGCAGCGGCGAGTGGGTGTGCACCCCGTGCTCGACCTCGCCGTCCGTGCCCGCGGCACCGTCCACAGGTCGGACGACTGCCACTCCGCCCACGTACCAGAGGCTGTGCCGACGTACGCCGAACTGCGTCGGCATGTAGACGCAACGGCCGTACGCCGGGGTGAGGACGACACATCCCGCCGCCGAGAGAGCCGCCGCCAAAGAGGCGTAGAAGCCCAGGAGACGGTGCGGGTGCCCGGTGCCCAGCAGCACCGGAATCCGGTCCTGCGCGGCTCTCGCCAGGCGTTCCGCGAAGGCGTCGAGCGCCGCGAGTGTGCAGTCGGGGTCGATGACGTCCTGCCCCGACGTCTCCCCCGGGTCGGGCGACACGCCGCAGCGGTCCGCCATCAGCCGCAGCAACTCCGCCGCGCCCCACGCCCCTTCCGGGTCCAGCCCCCACGTCTGCCGCGGGTCCCGGGCCGCAAAGAGCCGATAACTGTGCAGGCTCTTCTCCCGCGACGTCGACACCGTCCCGGCCAACCGGGCCGCCACCAGATGCGCGCGCAACGCTCCCACACTCAGCACCCCCTGATCGTCCCGGCCCAACTGCCCCACCGCCCCCCAAACCCCCAAAAACCCCCCGAGCGAGTGACGCCTCCGGCGCGCCCCCAAGATGTTGAATTTTGTTCGATCCAAGGACGCGCAGCCGCCAACGGCGGGTCGTGCCGCGGGGAGAACCGAAGGCGACATCGGAGTTGTACGGGTGGGCGGGCGGGAAAAGAAGCCCCTCCCCGCTAGGGGAGAAGGCCGTGGTGGGGGAAGACCGCCCGTCGCGTGGCGATGATCGCCTGGTCCAGCCGGTCCGCCGGGTTGTACCCGGAGTCCGCGAAGTCCGCCCACTGCGGCCGAAGGCCGTCCGTCATGCGCATCGGCCCCTGCTGCCGCGTCCGCGCGTACACCTCGTGCCGCCACTCCTCCGGCACCTCCGTCTCCGGTGGCACCGGCGCCCCCGCGGCGATCGCCACCAGATGCGTCCACGTCCGCGGTACGACGTCGACGATCGCGTACCCGCCCCCGCCGAGCGCCACCCACCGCCCCTCCGCGTGCGTGTGCGCCAGCTCGTGACACGCCTCGGCCACGATCCGCTGCGCGTCCAGCGACACCGCAAGATGCGCCAGCGGGTCCTCGATGTGCGTGTCCGCCCCGTGCTGGCTGACCACCACCTGCGGCCGGAACGCGGCCACCAGGTCCGGCACCACCGCGTGGAAGGCCCGCAGCCACCCCGCGTCCCCGGTCCCCGCCGGAAGTGCGACGTTCACCGCGCCCCCCTCCGCCCCAGGCCCGCCGGTCTCCTCCGGCCAGCCCGTCTCCGGGAAGAGCGTGCGCGGATGCTCGTGCAGCGAGATCGTCAGCACCCGCGGATCGTCCCAGAACACCGTCTGCACGCCGTCCCCGTGGTGTACGTCCACGTCCACGTACACCACCCGCTCCGCGCCCAGCTCCAGCAGCCGCGCCACCGCCAGCGCCGCGTCGTTGTAGACGCAGAAACCCGCCGCCGAACCCGGCATCGCGTGGTGCAGGCCCCCGGCGAAGTTCACGGCGTGCAGCACCTCACCGCGCCACACCGCCTCGGCGGCGCCCACCGACTGCCCCGCGATCAGCGCCGACGCCTCGTGCATCCCCGCGAACGCCGGGTTGTCGTCGGTCCCGATCCCGTACGCCAGATCGGCCGCCGAAGGATCCGCCGAAGCCCGCCGTACGGCCGCCACGTAGTCCGCCCGGTGCACCAGCGCGAGCGTCGAGTCCCCGGCGGGCGGCGCCGCCACCACCGGCAGCACCTTGTCGAGGCCGAAGGCCCGTACCAGGCCACGCGTCAGCGACAGCCGCACGGGGTCCATCGGATGCCCCGGGCCGAAGTCGTACTGCGTTACCTGCTCATCCCACATCAACTGTGCGCGGCCGTTCATGGCCGACACCGTACCCGGCGGGCGCGGGCTCGAAGGATCCGGCGTACAGCAGGGTCGCCCCCACCAGCACCATCGGCACGAGCATGGCCCCGCGGTAGCTCCACACGTCACCCAGGGCGCCGACCAGCGGGGAGCCCACCAGGAAACCCACGTAGTTGAAGATGTTCAGCCGCGCTATCGCCGAGTCGGACGCCCCCGGGAACAGCCGCCCGGCCGCCGCGAAGGTCTGCGGCACGATCACGCACAGCCCGAGCCCCAGCAGCGTGAACCCGAGCATCCCCACCCACGCCCCCGGCGCGGCCGCCACCACCGCGAACCCGGCCATCGCCACCACGGTCCCCAGCCGCACCACCGCCACGGCCCCGAACCGCCGCACCCCGAAGTCGCCCACCGAGCGCCCGATCAGCGTCGTCACCATGTAGACGGCGTACGGCACCGTGGAGAGCTGCTCCGAGCTGTGCAGCGTGTCCTGGAGGTACTTGGCGCTCCAGTTGGAGACCGTCGAGTCACCGATGTAGGCGAAGGCCATCACCAGGCAGAGCGGCAGCAGCAGCCGCATGACCACGGCCTGCGCCTCCCGCACCCCGTCGCCGTCCGCCGGCGCCGGCTGCTCCTGGTCGGCGTACCAGCGGCTGGCCGTCAGCGTCAGCGGGATCAGCACCGCCACCACCGGCCCGTAGAGCACCACCAGCGACAGATGCCAGTGCGCGCCCGCCCACGCCAGCGACGCCCCGATGATCCCGCCGAGGCTGTACGAGGCGTGGAAGCCGAGCATGATGCTCCGCCCGTACGCGTGCTGCAGACTCACCCCGAGCATGTTCATGGACGCGTCCAGGCCGCCGACGCACACCCCGAACAGCGCCAGTGTCACCGCGGCCACCCACAGCGCGTTCCCGGCTCCGAGCGCCAGCAGGATCACCGCCACCGCGGGCTGCACCCAGCGCAGCACCACGCTCGGCCGTACCCGCTTGACCAACTGCTCGGTCACCACGCTCCCGGCGCCCGCCAGGATCGGCACCGCGGCCAGGAAGACCGGCAACAGCCCGTCGCTGATCCCGTACCGGTCCTGGATGGCGGGGATACGGGTGACGAGCAACGCGAACAGCGTGCCCTGCGCGAAGAAACTCACCGCGAGGGCCGCCCGGCCGCGGCGCAGCCGATCGTCCTCCTGGCGGGGCGCCCTGGCCGCTCTCACCGGGCTGTTCTTCGCAGCGTCGTCCATGAGCGAGCAGCGTAGGCGCGGAAGCTACGGATGAGTAGGGTCGCGGGAGTCACAATTGTGATCAGCCCAGGATCAGGCCCACAGCAGTCCCGGCAACGCCTCCATCGCCCCGAACAACACCGTCGCACCGGCCTCTTCCAGCCGCTCCGCCGGCGTCATCGCGGTGAACCCGTACACGTCCATCCCGGCCGCCACCGCCGCCCGTACCCCCAGCGGACTGTCCTCGACCACGGCACACCTCCCGGGCTGAACGCCCATCACCGCGGCGGCGTGCAGGAAGAGATCAGGCGCCGGCTTCCCCCGGCCCACGTCCTGCGACGAGAAGATCCGCTCCTCCCCGAACCGCTCGTACAGCCCGGTCCTGCGCAACGCCACCCGGATCCGCTCATGACTCCCGGACGAGGCAAGGCAGTACGGCACCGCGTCCGCCGTCAGCTCGTCCAGTACGTCGACCACGCCCGCGACCGGCTCCAGTTCACGCTGGAACGCCTCGAACACCCGCTGGTGGTACGCCTCGTTGAAGCCTTCCGGCAGCCGCTGCCCCGAGCGCTCCCACACGACGTCGTGAATGCGGTGCACGGCCGCACCCATGTAGTCGCGGATCGACTCCTCGTACGTCGTCGGATGGCCCAGCTCGGTCAGATGACCCGCGAGGATGCGATTGGAGAGGGGCTCGCTGTCGACGAGCACACCGTCGTTGTCGAAGATCACGAGGTCGTAGCGCACGAGGAGACGCTATCGCGGCCTGTAACGCGAAAAAGCTCGGGTCCCCCGAATAAATCCGGGGGACCCGAGCTACAAAAATTGTTCGGCGGCGTCCTACTCTCCCACAGGGTCCCCCCTGCAGTACCATCGGCGCTGAAAGGCTTAGCTTCCGGGTTCGGAATGTAACCGGGCG
>NZ_JBFAXL010000052.1:0-63355 GCF_040680795.1 Streptomyces sp. NPDC051976 | reverse complement strand
GTGGGCAAACGGCCCCGGAGCCCCTTCATGCCCATCACCGCAGGTCAGCCCGCAGATTCACCACCGCCGTATGCCCACCAACTGTCGAACTCGGGTGGCACAACGACCACACCGGACAGCCCGTCCTGCGCTCACTGACCGCCTACGATCACTGACCCCTTGGAATCGATCATCTAGCTAGGGAACTCTCGCCGCGCCACACGCCGGGGACGTCGGCGCTGTCAGTTTCCCCAGGCTGTGACCGCGTCATGAGCGCGGGCAACGAGCGCGTTGATGACCTCGGCGGTCGGAGCGCCTCCGGCGGCTTCGTTCTGGGGGTGGTCGAGCACACGGCGTCGCACACCCTCAGCGATGATCGCCACCTTCCATAGCCCGAGGCTGTGCCAGTAGGGATAGTCGTCCACGGCGGTTCCGCTCGCCTGGGCATACGCCTCGACAAGGTCCGCCCGAGACGCCCACCCCGGCGCCAGCGACGGGGAATCGTCGGCGGACGGCATCTCGCCGGGCATGGGCCAGTAGGCGAGCAACGTCCCGAGATCTGCCAGCGGGTGCCCGAGGGTGCTGAGCTCCCAGTCGAGGACACCGACGACCTCCGCATCTTGGACGATGACGTTGCGGAGATGGAAGTCGCCGTGGACCAGAACGCTGGACTCCTGGGGCCTGAGCCGGACGGCACCTTCTACCAGGCGTGCCGTGAGCTTCTCGAGAGACGGCAAGGGGCGGGTGCGGGACTCCTCCCACTGTCGCGTCCACCTGCGCAACTGCCGCTGGGCGTAGGGGGCACGGCTGGAGAGGTCGAGGAGTCCGGTCCCGCCGAGGTCGACGGCGTGGATGCCAGCCAAACGCTGCGCGAGACGCGGCCCGAGGCCGTGGCGGTGCGCGGCCGAAAGGCCCCGAGCGACATGGACGTCTTCGACGACAGTGCCCTCAATGTGTCCGAGGAGAACCCACGGGACATGATCCGATCGTAGCTGGGCCAGGACCGTTGGGACGGGGACGTCGGTCTCTGCCAGGGCACGCATGATCCGTGCCTCCCGGTCGACGTCGTGGGCCGACTCCAGGATCGTTCCGAGCGGGGGGCGCCGAGCCACCCATTTCCGTCCGGACTCGGACTCGATGAGGAAGGTGAGATTGGACTGGCCGTTACTGAGACGTCTGATGGCCAACCGCCCCTCAGCGCGTAGGCCCGCCCGGCCGAGGAGTGCTTTGATCGCCAACTGGTGGCCTGCGTCGGTCATCGCGGCACGACACACACGTGCGTCGCCTGGGCCGGGCCGGGACTTCCCGATCCCGAGGGTTGGACATGCCGCGGCACTTTAACCCGACGTCGGCTCGACGGGCCTGGCTGGCTCAAGCACGTTGCTGTAGCGGCTTCTTCCCGCCACAGGGGACTGCCGTTCAATCGCCTCACCTCGTATGCAACGTTTTGAGTATATGTTGCATGGTGCGAGTGTCCTGCGCAAGGTTCATCGGCTGCTGTGGAGTGTGCCCCTGGGGTGCGACGGCTTCTGGGTGCTGCGTTCAGCTGCGCCTGTGTCGCGAAGGTCACTGACGGGCGCCGCGCTTCCGCGCTATGTTGCTGCAACATTTCTCCTGTATGTTGCATAGTCGCGTCGTGTCGCGCTGTCCCGTCGCGACCCGCGCTGAGGTTGGGAGTTGCGATGGGCAACCTGGCATACCACTTTTCTGGTCTGACCGTGATCGTCACAGGTGCGGCCCGCGGTGTCGGGCTTGGCATTGCCGAGCTCTTCGCGGGGGCCGGTGCCGACACCTTCATGATCGACTTCGACGAGGGTGCTGTCGCTGAGCAGGCAGACCGCCTCGGGGCGCGTGGGCTCGCCGCCGACGTGGCGGATACGTCCGCGGTCGAGCGGGTGGTCGAGCGGGTCCTGGACGGCACTGGTCGAGTCGACGTCCTGGTCAACAACGCCGGGATATTGCGCGACCGGACCGTCTGGCACCTCACGGACGACGAATGGGCCTCCGTGATGGACGTGCACCTCGGTGGCACGTTCAGATTCACCCGGGCGGTGACACCGTCGTTCAGGCGTCAACGATCGGGCCGCATCATCAACGTGACCTCCTACAGCGGTCTGCGCGGAAACGTTGGCCAGTCCAACTACGCCGCTGCGAAGGCGGGCATCATCGGGTTCACGAAGACCACGGCGAAGGAGCTCGCGCGCTTCGGCGCGACGGTCAACGCCATCTCGCCGAACGCGCGCACACGCATGATCGAGTCCATCCCGGACGAGAAGCGGCAGGAGCTGACGCGGGGGATCCCGCTCGGCCGCTTCGGGGACCCAGGGGAGATGGCCCATGCCGTTGCCTTCCTGGCTTCTGACGAGGCGGCGTACATCACCGGAGTTGTGCTGCCGGTCGACGGCGGGCTCTCGATCTGATGACCGGCCCGAGGGGCAACCGGGTCTCGTCGCTCTCGGGTGTGGCGGGGACGGCGACGACGAACCGGACCGTCAGGAAGAAGTGAGGCGACATGAGAGAAGCAGTCATCGTTTCGACGGCACGGACGCCGATCGGGAAGGCGTACCGCGGCGCCTTCAACGACACGCCGGCGCAGGAACTCGCCGCCCACGCCATTGCACACGCGGTACGGCGCGCCGGACTCGAGGGAGGCGAGGTCGACGACGTGATCCTCGGCTGCGCGATGCAGCAGGGGGCGTCCGGCTTCAACGTCGCGCGTCAGGCCACCCTCCGTGCCGGGCTGCCGGAGAGCGTCTCGGGGATGACGATCGACCGGCAGTGCTCGTCGGGTCTGATGGCCATCGCGACGGCCGCCAAGCAGATCGTCGCGGACGGCATGCAGGTCGCTGTCGGGGGCGGTGTCGAGTCGATTTCCCTGGTGCAGAACGACCACATGAACGACCACCGCACGACGGACCCCTGGCTGGTCGCGCACAAGCCCAGTATCTACATGCCGATGTTGCAGACGGCGGAGGTGGTCGCCGAACGCTATGGCGTGAGCCGGGAGCGCCAGGACGAGTTCGCGCTGCGGTCGCAGCAGCGCACGGCCGCGGCGCAGGAGGCCGGGCGGTTCGACCAGGAGATCGTCGCGCTCGACAGTGTCAGGAAGGTCCAGGACAAGCAGTCGGGGGAAGTGCGGCGCGAGGCCGGGACCCTGACCCGGGACGAGGGCAGCCGCGCCTCGACGACCCTCGGAGTCCTGGCCGGGCTAGCGCCGGTGTTGCCGGACGGCGGGGTGACCGCGCGATCGACCGTGACGGCGGGCAACTCTTCCCAACTGTCGGACGGCGCTTCGGCGTCGGTGCTGATGGAGGTGCGGGAAGCCGCACGCCGCGGCATGGAGCCCTTGGGCACCTACCGTGGCATGACGGTTGCCGGTTGTGCGCCTGACGAGATGGGGATCGGTCCGGTCTATGCCATCCCGAAGCTACTCAAGCAGCACGGTCTCACCACCGACGACATCGGCCTGTGGGAGCTCAACGAGGCGTTCGCCTCTCAGGCGTTGTACTGCCGGGACGAACTGCACATCGACCCGGAGCGGTTCAACGTCAATGGCGGCGCGATCTCAGTCGGTCACCCGTACGGGATGACCGGGGCCCGGCTGGTGGGCCATGCACTCATCGAGGGCAAACGCCGGGGCATCCGGTATGTCGTGATCTCGATGTGCGTGGGCGGCGGGATGGGCGCAGCCGGCCTCTTCGAGGTCGCCTGATCTCAGCAACGCCGCCGGATGAAACCCAACGAACGAGAGCGGTGCCCTTTACCCGTCAGGAGTTCAGATGTCTTTGTTCGAAATGTCGGACCGCGCCAAGAAGTACCAGGCGGACCTACTGGGGTTCATGGACTCGCACGTGTACCCCGCCGAGACCGTCTACCATGAGCAGATGCTCGCCTCGGGTGACCCGCATTTCCAGCCGCCGGTACTCGAAGAGCTCAAGTCGCAGGCGCGGAGGCGCGGACTGTGGAACCTCTTCCACCCGCATCCGCAGTGGGGGCCGGGGCTGACGAACCTTGAGTACGCGCCGTTGGCGGAGATCATGGGCCGCAGCCACATCGCGTCCGAAGGGTGCAACTGCAACGCCCCCGACACCGGCAACATGGAAGTCCTCACGCTGTTCGGCAGCGACGAGCACAAGGAGAAGTACCTCAAGCCGCTGCTCGACGGGACGATGGCCTCGGCCTTCGCGATGACCGAGCCGCGTGTTGCCAGCTCCGATGCCACCAACATCGAGTTGCGGATGGAGCGCGACGGCGACGAGTACGTGCTCAACGGCCGCAAGTGGTTCGTGTCCAACGCCCTGCACCGCAACTGCAAGGTACTCATCGTCATGGGTAAGACGGACCCGGCCGCCGCTCCGCACCGGCAGCAGTCGATGATGGTCGTCCCGATCGACGCCCCCGGGATCACGGTGATGCGCGGTCTACCCGTGTTCGGCTACCAGGACCGGGAAGGACACGCCGAAATCGACTTCACCGACGTGCGCGTTCCAGCCAAGGACGTCCTGAAGGGCGAGGGAGAGGGCTTCGCGATCAGCCAGGCCCGGCTCGGGCCCGGTCGTATCCACCACTGCATGCGGGCCATCGGCGCAGCCGAGCGGGCACTGGAGATGATGTGCCAGAGAGCGGGATCACGAGTGACCTTCGGCAGTCCGGTTGCCGAACGGTCCAATGTCCAGGACTGGATCGCGGAAGCGCGCATAGACATCGAGATGATCCGCCTGCTCACCCTCAAGGCCGCGTACTTGATGGACACGGTCGGGAACAAGCAAGCGCGCACCGAAATCGCGGCTATCAAGGTGGCCGCCCCGAACATCGCGCTGAAGATCGTCGACCGCGCAATCCAGGTGCACGGGGGAGCAGGGGTGACGGACGACTTCCCGCTCGCGATGATGTTCGCGCATCTGCGGACGCTGCGCCTGGCGGACGGTCCTGACGAGGTCCACAAGCGCGCCATCGCCAGGCAGGAAGTGCGGCGGTACCGCGTCGCGGCCAAGGGTGCGGTGGCTCCACCGGTGTGAGCGGGGAGCTGTGGGGTCCCGGTCGGGAAATGGCGTCGCCGACCTTGCCGCGGGTCGCGACTCCCGCAGCAAGGTCGGCGTGAGGTCAGTCAGCCAGTGACGCTTTCCCCGCGCTGCCCGCAGCAGGTCGTGGCGCAGCGGATCGAGGCAGGCGAGGCTGTCTTCGAGTCCGCCGGGGCGGGAGCGCGGAAGCCAGCATGCGCGCTGCTCGGCGACGAGTGGTTCAAGTGCGGCAGAGGTCGGACAGCGTCCGGGAACAGCACGCGGGCGATCGGGGAGGCGTTGAGCAGCGGGACGCCGAACGCATGGGAGACCCTCCCGAGGCGGTCGAGTACGGATCCGGTGTGGCCGGTGGGGAAGCACGTGTTCGTTGAACACGGCCGCGATGTCGAGGCCGCGGTTCGCCTCCAGGCACCAGCTCACAGCACCGCCGAAGACCGCCGGGCCGAAGGTGACCGAGGGGGGCCCACATGCCGTTGTCACCCCACGAGGTGAGCAGATAGCCCTCGGCGGCGGCTTCCAGTCCCACCTCGGCGGCGGCCGTCGTCATGTTCTCCACGGCGTTGTCGAGCTGGCTGAGGAGGGTCCAGTTGTCCGTGCCCGGGGAGACCAAAGGGGCACGCTGCCTTGCGCAGCAGATTCGCTCCCCTGCCACCGAAACCCTCCCGTAGCCGATCGACATCTGAGCCCAAGAGCTGCCAGGTGTGCAGCTCGCCGCCGTCGGCGGCAAGGACGTCGGCCGCGAACCGCGGGGCGTCGTACTGCCAGATGACGGGCACGGCGCCGGGCGGGACCCGGCCCATGAGTGGAGGGTGGTCGGTAACGACATCTGCCCAGAACTGGACTGCGTAGCCAGCTTCCAGCCAGGGCTCCATCACTGCCGTCAGGTAGGCGATGTAGACCTCGCCCAGGCCGTCTCGCGCCACCTGTTCACATGACTGCCCGGTTCCGAGTTGGAAGGGTTCGTCGGCTCCGATGTTGACGCGTTTGGCACGGACGTTGCCGGTGACCTCCTGGAGCAGGGAGGTGGCGAAGGCGGAGTTGTCGGGGGGGTGCCCCTATGCCTTTGGTCAAGGAAACAGGGCTGCGTTGAGCCTGGGAGCCGGGCAACATGGCGGGGTGACCGACCTGCTGTGGGATGACGTGAAGTGCTTCTTCGACCCGGACTTGATGGGGTCGCTGCCGGACGTGCGTGTCCCGGACGCCTCGGTGGAGGACTGGCAGGCGGTCCTCGATCTTGTCGCGGAGAAGGGCTGGAAGTGCCAGTACTCCGAGGGATTGACGGTGCTTCCGGTGCCCCGGGCGGAAGCCGTGCTGTCCCGCCCGGCGGATGCCGAGTGCCCTGACCTGCGGGTCTGGCCGACTGCCGATGTGTTGGCGATCTTCCGTTTCGATGCCGACGATGAAGTCGACTTCGACGTCGACCTGCGGGAGTTGCAGGGCCAGGATCGACTTGATGTGTTCTGCGGCTTCCTTCGGGCGATCGGGCAGCGGCTGGGCAAGCCGGTGCTGATGGACCCGGAAGGCGACTATGGCCATCCGGTGCTCGGCTTCGACGTCGAGGCTGATCGAGTCGTTCTCCTCGCAGACCCGCAGGTCAGGTGACCGCGGCCGACGGCTGCGGTTCGTAGAAGGTTCCGTCGCGGAGCATCGCGAACAAGACGTCGGCCCGGCGCCTGGCGAGGCAGAGCAAGGCCTGGGTGTGGTGTTTGCCCTGGGCGATCTTCTTGTCGTAGTAGGCCCTTGATTCCGGGTCGCCCAGGGCGGCGAACGCGGAGAGGAAGAAGGCCCGTTTGAGCTGCTTGTTTCCTCTGCGGGAGGGTTGTTCGCCGCGGATCGATGAGCCTGAGTTCCGGGTGGCGGGGGCGAGTCCTGCGTAGGCGGCGAGGTGACCGGCGGTCGGGAAGGCGCTGCCGTCACCGACCTCGATCAGGATCCGGGCTCCGGTCCTGACGCCGACTCCCGGCATCGAGGTCAGTACCTTCGAAAGAGGGTGGGCCTCCAGCAGTTCCTCGATCCGCCCGGCCAGCAG
The DNA here is from genome assembly GCF_040680795.1 of Streptomyces sp. NPDC051976. Classification (NCBI taxonomy): domain Bacteria; kingdom Bacillati; phylum Actinomycetota; class Actinomycetes; order Kitasatosporales; family Streptomycetaceae; genus Streptomyces; species Streptomyces sp. NPDC051976. Next base: position 56,326 of record NZ_JBFAXL010000052.1, on the reverse strand, counting down.
TCTGCGCTGGTCGAGCACGGCCGTCAGTGAAGCGGCCAGGCTCGGGACGAGCAGCGCGGCCGCCTCGGTCCCTGGAACCGTCACGGTCTGCTCGTCCAGCGCGTCGAAGATCTCCTCGACCAGCCGCTCGGCCATCCTCGGTGCCTTCGGCCGCAGCAGCGTGACCAGCCGACGCCGGCCCGCTTTGCGGATCTGGGCCGGGGACCCGAACCGTTCCAGCAGCGTGAGGACGGCCGGGTGCTGCAACCGGGGCCCCAGGACCCGTTCCAGCGATGGGTGGATCTGGGTCAGCAGGCCGTGCAGCCGGTTTGCGACCCTGGTCGCCTCGCCGGCCAGGTCGTCGTCGAACCCCACGATCATCTCCAGCTCGGCGATCGTCTCCTCCTCGCCGTTGATCGCACGCAGCGTGTGCGGCATCGCGCGGGACGCGTCGGCGATGATGAACGCGTCCTTCGCGTCCGTCTTGGCCTCACCGGGGTAGAGGTCGGCGATCCGCCGCATCGTCAGCCCCGGCAGATAGGCGACCGGGCAGCCCATGTTCCTCGCGACCGCCAGCGGCAGGGCCCCGATCGAGGCCGGATGATCGACCACGACCAGCACCGTCCCGCGCTTGGCCTGGAGCTTGGCGAACAGCTCGCGGAGCTTGGGCTCGGTGTTGGGCAGCCGTTTGTCGAACGCCTTCTTCCCGGCCGGGGTGACGGCGGTGGCGTGGTGTTCGCCCTTGCCGACGTCCAGGCCGAGGAAGACGTCGATGTCGCCGGTGTCGATCACGTGCAGGCCCCTCCATCACGCTTTCGTCCGGCCTTGCCTGGGCACCGAGCTGCCACATCCACGTTACGGAGAGCTCTTCCGGCTTTGGGCGAAGCCGGTGCTCAAGCCCCTCATCAGCGGTCCGTCGATGCCTCCGGGCCCGGTGACACCACCCCCCGGATCATCAACAACAAGGGGGGAAGTCATGCCGGACCCGAAGGCCGGTAGCCCCATTGCGGAGCCACGAAGACGGTAACGGGGGGGAGCCAGAGTGCTGGGAGGGCGGTGCACACCGCCCCGGTCGAAGCCGTCGGGGTTCTCCGCGCGGTGGATGTACGCCTCGTGCCGCAGGAAGCGTTCCATGTGGCCGAAGGTGTTCTGGTTCGCCACGAGGGTGATACCGGGGGCGGCGCACCGGACGTCGAGCCACCGCAGGTCGTCGGCGGTCAGCGGGGAGGCGTCCTGCCATACCTGTTGATGGTCGCGGAAGGCGAAGGTGTGTTCGCAGTACAGCTCCAGTTGGTTGAAGCGGGCCAGGGCGACGATGCTGAGCCATCGTTCCAGGGTGCGGCGGGTCGGGACCCGGTCGCGGCTGATGTCGAGGAGGAAGCCTAGGACGGCGAAGTCGGGGTGGTCGGCGATGTCGTAGCCCACGGCGGGGAAGTCGGAAGCGGCGCGCAGCTGGTCCAGGCTCTGCTGGGCGTAGCGCAGGCCGGCGGTGTCGCGGTGGCGGATGGTGATGCCACCGGGCTCGGTCCGCAGTCGGTAGCCCTGGGCAGGAAGGATGTCGTCGGCGGTCGCGTTCACGGGCGCGTCGAACGCGGCGCCACCCGTGGTGGTGGTCATCGAGCGAGGCTTGGGGAAGGGCCCCACGGGCACGGGTGGCTCCGGAGTATGGGGGTGGGGGAGACGTGGTGGTTTCCCGGGAGGGTCCGTCAGCCTTGTGCCGCCTTCGCCACCTTCTCCAGAAAGAGCACCGGGCGCAGCAGATCTTCTTATTAGACCGTTCGGCCCTGTTCCGTGGGATCTGTGCGGTGATCGGGCGTGCGGTCGACTGGGCTGGCGTCGGCGGGCTGCAGTTGACCGGGGAGGGCGGTGGCATCAGCAGCTGACAAGCAGGTGCCGGTGTCGGCTCATGAAGGGTGAGACCACCGGACAGTCCGACCACGAGAAGCGTGATCCGGCGGGCGCCGCCAGCAGCAACAGCCGCAACGGGGTCCGCTCGGGAAGGGAGCTGACCGACTTCGGGCCGGTCGTCGAGTAACCGTTCCGCGAGACCGTGACCCCCAGAAGTGGGACGATCCCGCAGATGTCCGGGCAGGGAACGGATGGTGGGCAACGGCCTGGGCCATCGCTTCGGTCCTCATCACCCATCGCTTGGGCGGTACCCAATGCGGTTCTTGACACGTCACAGCGGAGATGCAACATTGGATGCGGATGTTGCACCCGGGTCGAGCTATAGGACGAGTGGTACGGCGTCCGGGAATACCGATGTCTGCCAGGAGGCCGACTCATCAGCCCTTGCCGCTTGCAATGCGGTCCAAAGCGAGGTCCATGCGGTGATCACCGGCAAGAGACTGTGCGCTGCCGGGCCAGTGAATTACCGAGATTCTTCGCGTGACGTCGCAGGTCTCAACTGCCGGAACAGCAACAGTGCTCGATCCACGAACGACTCCAACCAGAGATCATCAGTAGTGATTCAGGGCCAGCGCCCCCGCGGAGACATCGAAGCGCGCATCCGGTACAGGAGAACGACATCCCCGGAGCCAAGAACCCACCGCGGCTGACTGAGCCCCTGTGGCTGCACAGGTCAGCGGTGCCGCTGGGCAGGCCCTCGACCTAGTGCGCGCGGGGAGACGGCGTGCATTGCGGGCGGTGCAGCACCCGAGCTCTCTCATGGCGTACGCAAGTCAACGCCCTCCAGTAAGACTTCTGTATGAAGGTCGGGCCGCTCACCCATTTCTGTGCCCCACAGAGAAGATTGCTATGCCTCGCCGATCTATCCGTGATGGACCTGATCAATGTCGGCCATGCCGGGGGCCGTCCGGACCGACTGCTGGCAAGGCAGTGACGAAGGGAAGATGAGATGGCACATCGCGGCCTGTCCGGGAAGGTCGTCCTCCTCACCGGGACGGGTGCCCTGGTCGAAGAGGTCACCCAGAGCCTGCTGGCGGGAGGCGCTCAAGTGGCACTCGCGGGCACTCTCGCCCGCGGCGGGCGTACGGTGCTGCCGGATCCGGCGTCGCCCGCCCTTCCCTGCCGCCCCGGCGATCCGGTCGTACTCGGCCAGGCCGTCGATGCGGTGATCGACCGCTTCGGCCGCCTGGACCACGTGGTGAACCTGATCGCCGCCGGCCCACAGCCGGCCCCGCTGATGGAACTGGACCCACTGGCCCTGCGCGACATCCTGCTGAGAAATCTGGTGATGCCACTGGCCTTGGTTCAGCGCGCGTACTGGCGCTGGATGGGCACACGCGGCGGATCAGTCATCAACGTGGTCACCGACGTCATACGGGACGCTCCGCAGGACACGGCCCTGGCCGGCCTGACGGCGATCACCGAGTGGCTCTCGGCCGAACTGGCCCCCGACGTCCGCGTGCACACCCTCATGCCCGGTCCGTCTCTCGGCCCCGACGCCTACCAGGCGGCCATCGCGGGCGTGCTGTACGACCTGCTGCCCCGCTCCACGAACGGTTTGCATGAACCCGTCCTCGTACTCACCGAACCACGCGTCTCCTCGCTACAGGCCGTCTGGCCGAACAGGGCCATGGCACGCCAGGCTCCTCCAGCGGCACAGGTCACTTGGCGCCAAGTGCTCGCCGGGGTCCTCGCCGTTCCCGAAGTGCCTCAGCGTACGAACACCTGACGACGGACAAGATCATTCCCGGCATCGATAGATACGGTTGCGCTCGGTGTAGCCATGGACAGCACGTTTTTCTGCTTACCGATGCCCAGAAGGCGCACGAACAAGCTGCCCTCGTCGGTGGGGAGGTAGGTGATGTCGCCGACCAGCTTCTCACCCGGTGTGCTCGCGGTGAAGTCACGTGACCCAGTTCCGCAGCCCCTCAACGCGAGCCCGATCTCCCGGGCCCCTCGGTGACGGTCCCCCCAGACGAGCGGACCAGCGCGACCGCGTCCCGCCTGAACTCCGCCGAGTACCGCCTGCTGCGGTTGCTCTTACTTCTCACCTGGCATTACTTCCTCTGGAACCTCACGTCCCAGTCCAGGTGTCCAACATCAAGCGGAAGCTTCAGCCATGGGGTGCCCCTTCGCGACACCGTACGAGTTCCGGCCCCGCCTGGTACACAGGGCCGGAACGGTATCTCACCCGAGCCGGTCGTACATGCCTTCAAGGTCGATTTCGCCGTCGCGGGTCTGCAGCCCGGCCGCGATCGCTTGGTGCATGAGGTCGACGACGGACTGCGGAGCCGGGTAGACCCTTGCGTGCGACTGAGCCTCCTCGGCCAGGTTCGGCACCGGCCCGCTGGCCTCGGCGGCGTCGATGGCCTGCGTAGCCGCTTCGGCGACGCCGGGAGGAAGTGCGGCGATACGGCTGGCGAGCCGCTCCACGAAGGCGTCGAGCTCCTCGGGTTCGATGGCGCGGTTGATCCAGCCGTACCGCTCGGCCAGCTCGCTGTCGTACAGCTCGGCGCCGAGGACAATCTCCAGAGCCCGGGCGCGGCCGAGAAGGCGCGTGAGGTACTGCGTACCGCCGCCGCCCGGAAAGATGCCCATACGCGTCTCCGGCTGCGCCAACCAGGTCTGGCCGCGGGCGGCGAAGCGCATGTCGGCGGCCATTGCGAGCTCGGAACCGCCACCGCGCAGGCGTCCGCGCAGCTTTGCGATGGTGACCTGCGGCAGCGTGCGGAACCGCTCGTGCAACTGCTGCAGCGGATTGAGGGCCGGATCCCCCTCGCCATCGGCCAGTGCCATCAGTTCCGACGGATCGAACATCCAGTTGGCGTCTGCGTGGGCCGAGAAGAACTCCGGATTGGCCGACTCCACAATGATCACCCGCAGGCTCTTGTCGGCCTTGGCTTCACGAACCACCCGAATCAGATCGGCGGCCATAGCCGTGTTGAGGATGTTGACCGGCGGGTTGTCCAAGGTCACGGTGGCGACGGCGCCATTGCGACGGACATGCAGCGCGGTGTAGCCGGTTTCAGGCAGAGGCATGACGTTCCTTCATTCGCTTGTTTCAAGGGGCGCGGGTCTCGCCCTCCCAAAACAACCGTATGGACGTCGCAACGGATGCTTCAATGACAGAAATGCTTACTTCTTTGTCCGTCTGTGTCATGAGCGCGGTCTCTACGCGCGAGATCGTCGTAGAATCCTTGCCGTGGATGTGTTGGTTGACGCGCTCGCGTTGGCGGGAGTCAGTGGGACTGCCGCGGTCCGTATCGAAGCCGGTCGCGGCTGGGGAGCGTCCTGGGCGCAGAACGCCGACGCTGTGTTGTATGCCGTCGCCACCGGTAATGTCTGGGTGATCCCGGCAGCCGCGGACGGCGAGCTGCGGCCGGTCGAGTTGGGGCCTGGGGACGTGGTCCTGCTGCCCACGGGCATCGCTCACAGCATCACCGATGACCCTCGCCGCACACCGGTGCCGTGCGACACCAAGGCCACTGACGAACTGCGACACCAGGGGGCACCGCTGCTCCTGGGCGCCGGCTCCCCCCGCGCCAGACTCCTGGGCGCGTCCTATCGGCACGACCAGGTCGTCTCCCTACATGTACTCAACTTGCTCCCCCAGATCGTCCACATCCAGGCCAACGGGGCGGCCACCGCGCTCGACGACGTAGTGCGCCTACTCATCCGGGAGATCGCGAACCCGCGGCCCGGGGCCCAGGTCGTCCTGGATCGCCTTGTCGACATCGTGCTCGTCCAGATCCTGCGCAGCTGGCTGGACACCGCGCCCGGCCTCGCTCGCGGTTCCTGGCTCGGCGCCCTCACCGATCCGCTGGTCAGCGACGCTATGGCTCGCATCCACGCCCAGCCTGCCCACCCCTGGACCACCGAACGCCTCGCCCAGCTCCTGGCGGTCTCCCGTTCCACCTTGAATCGGCGCTTCCACGAGGCCACCGGACGGAACCCGGCGGAATACCTCGTCCAGTGGCGGATGGACATCGCCGCCCGGCGGCTGCGCGATTCCGACGCCGGCATCGAGGTCATCGCGCGATCCGTCGGTTACACCTCTGTCTACGCGTTCAACCGGGCGTTCCACCGAACCAGGGGACTGCCACCGGCGCGCTTCCGCCACGCTTCGCGCCAGGAGTCCGTCGCTGCAGATGTCTGAGCGCAGTCGCAATCCCGCCCGCGATGGGCGCCCGGTGGGCCTCGTGGCCGAGCGACGGGCTGGGAGCTGGGCCTCGACTCACTGATGGCCGTCAGGCTTCGGAACCGGCTACTGTCGACCTTCGCCACCGACATGCCGCCACGCTTCCTCTTCGCCGGCAACACGGTCAGGCACGTGGTCAACTGATCTGCCGCCAGCTCACCCTCAAGAGCTCTATCGCGACGGACGACAGTACAGAGGACGCTGTCAACTTTGATAGAGCGTCAGACAAAGAAGATGCTCGACCAGGGCCCGCACATGACGCGCCGAGCGGGTTCTCCGCCAGTGGATTCATAGGCGCAGGACACGGACCTATCTGACGCTCTGTCAAAGTTGACAACACCGATGAGCGTTCGCCCAGGGAGCGCCTCCTGCGGAGGAGCCTGTAAGTCAACGTGCTCACCAACCTCCCGGCCGACTATGCGGAGGAAACCATGAGCCATTGGTTGCGGGCTGGGCGCCGCGTCTCCGTCGGCGTGGACAGGCATGCGATGAGGAGGCTGCCGCGGCCGTGCTCATCCGGCGCGCAGCTATGGGTCCAGGGTCCAGGTTCATCGGCGGGTCCTCCGTCTGTGACCCTGATGCCCAGGTCGGGCTCGTCGGAGTCGGGTCCGATCGGACGGAGTTGCAGGGATAGTGGTGGGCGAGCGTGTTCGACGCCGTTGGTGACGAGTTCGGAGACGACCAGAACGGCGCGGTCGATACCGTCGGGGCTCCAGCCCCACGCGGTCAGGAGCGCGCGGGTGAGCCGGCGGGCCGCCGCGGGAGCGGTGGCGTTGTGCGGCAAGTAGCGGTGTGCTTCGGGGTGGGGTACAGCGTGCGGCGTGTGATCCATGTCGGGGTCCAGGTAGTGCGGTCCTGTGGTAGCGGGCGACGGCGCCTCGGCGGGTGCACAGACGGCGCGGAGATCCATTTCTTTGGTGCCGATGAGTTGGGTCATGCTGTCGGTCAGGTGGGGGTTTCGGCGGTGGCGGTCAGGACCGCGCGGCCGAGGATGTGGCCAGCCATGGTGAAGCCCAGGACGGCCGGGGTGGCGTCGGGCGGGACGCCGATGGAGGGGACGCGCAGCCCGTTTCATCGGCGCCGCCCCGTCGGCCGGGCACGGCCCTCACCGCTACCCAGTGCCGGGGTCGAAGCTGGGGGCGGGGCGGACGCGGGTGCCGGATCGGCAGGCGTTGTGCGGGATCCTGTTCGTGCTGCATACCGGCAGCATACGCAGTTATCTGGTCATATGACCAGTGTTTCCGGTCGACTGACCATAAATTTTGGGTTCTGTGCCAAACTGGTGCGTATGACCACCGAGTCCGGCGACCTGCCAGCCGCGATCAAGCGCCGAAACCGTCCCCAGCGCGCCACCAGCGATGAGCTGGTCCAAGCCGCGCTGCGGGTGATCGCGCGCGAAGGGGTGGCTGCCACGACCACCAGGAAGATCGCAGATGAGGCCGGTGTGCCGCTCGGCACGGTTCACTATTGGTTCGCCGATAAGAATGACCTGCTCGAACAGGTCGTCCGCGAAGTCGTACGACGTCTCGAGGCGGCGGTCACGGCCAGTGGAATGCCACGCGGCGGTACGGTCGACGACATCCGCGACGGCCTGCACGCGGCGTGGGCGGAGATCGCGGGCGACGATCCCGGAGCACAACTCGGACTCTACGAACTCACCGCCCTCGCACTGCGCACCCCGGCGATGCGTCAACTGGCCCGGCTGCAGTACGCCAGCTATCGCGAACTGGCCGGCCGCGCGCTCGACCTCGCGCCCGCAGGCCTCGACGCACAGCGCGCCACCGCGGTCACGGAATTGATCGCTGCCGCCTTCGACGGCCTCTGCCTGGCCTGGCTCGCCGACCCCGAGGGCTGCCACCCCGCTGCCGTGCTCGACCTGCTCGCGGAACTTCTCGGCCACGTATTGACCGGAGACCCACCGCACGGTACCGACACGCCGCTGGGCCGGCCGAACCACTGATTCTCCCCGACCGCCGCGGCCTGCATGGGGCATCCCTGACACTCGGCGTCAGTTCGGCGAGCTCTGTCGAGTCCAAGGCGTCAGGGAGTGTTGTGGCGATGCCCTGGCGACGAGCAGATGTTAGAGGTCTGTTCAGCAGGCGGGCCGAGGCGACTGCCCCGATTCCTAATGGAGATGCCAAGCGGCCGTTGTGACGGAGGGTATGGAGTCGTAGCACCGTCCGTCACGCAAGAGGGCCCACAGGACGTTGACGCGGCGGCGGGCGAGGGCCATGACGGCCTGGCTGTGTCGTTTGCCTTCGGCGCGTTTGCGGTCGTAGAAGCGGCGGGACTCGTCGCAGTAGCGGATGCTGATCAACGCGGAGGTGTAGAAGACGCGTTGGAGGCGTCGGCTGTAGCGGGTGGGGCGGTGCAGGTTGCCGCTCACCTTCCCCGAGTCGCGAGGTACTGGGGAGACGCCGGCGAAGGCGGCCAGCCGGTCCGGACTGGTGAAGGCACTCATGTCTCCGCCCGTGGCGGCGAGGAACTCGGCGCCCAGCAGGGTGCCGATGCCGGGCATGCTGGCGATCACTTCCGCGTCGCGGTGGCGGCGAAACCGGCCCTCGATGAGCTTGTCGGTTTCCGCGATCTTCTCGTTGAGGGCCATCACCTCCCTGGTCAGGGAGTGCACGACATGGGCGGCCATGTCCTGTCCGGGAACAGTGGTGTGCTGGGCTTCGGCGGCCTGGACGGCCCTGGCGGCGAGTTCGTCGGCGCTGCGGACCTTGCGGTTGCGCAACCAGGTGGCCAGGCGTCGCTGGCCGGTGCGTCGGATGGCGGCCGGGGTCTGGTAGCCGGTCAGCAGTACCAGGGGGCCGACGTTGCCCAGGTCGAGTTCGCGTTCCAGGGCGGGGAAGATTTCGGTGAGGTGGCCGCGGAGCCGGTTGATGGTCCGGGTGCGGTCGTCGCTGAGATCGCGGCGGTGGCGGGTGAGGACCTTCAGCTCGGACACCAGCTCGTCGCCGGGCCGCAGGGGCGTGAGGTCGCGTCGGATGCGCGCCTGGTCGGCGATGACCGCCGCGTCCTTGGCGTCGGTCTTGCCATCGCCCCGGTAGCCCTCGGATGCCCGGTTGACCGCTCGTCCGGGGATGTAGAGGAGCTGCTGGCCGTGGTTGAGCAGGACCGCGATGACCAGAGCGGCCCCGCCGTCGGCCAAGTCGATGCCCCAGACCGCTTCGTCGCCGAGGTCGAGAACGTCTCCGAGGAGCTGGAGCAGCTCGGACTCGTCGTTGGCGACGCGCCGGGACAGCAGACGCTTGCCGGTGTCGTCTATCACCACGCAGTGATGGTGGGTCTTTCCGGCGTCGATACCGGCCCAGATCGCTGTCACTCGCTCCTCCGCAGGTCATGTTCGTACAGGCACCACGGACGACCTCGCTGTCAAGTCCCTACTGAGCGATCAGTGCCGCAATTCCTAATGAGCAGCCGAGTCGTCGTGGGGCGCCGGGCGGCGAATCGGAGGAAGCCACAACCACGGCAGACGCCTGAAAGCCACACCCGGCACCCCTGGGTGAGCCAACCCTACGAATGGCTCGCTCAGCCCAAGCAACAAGGTAGGGACGCCTGACAACGGAACGTGAGGCCGATACCTCCTGCCAGCGTGATGACGAAGATCCACATCAGGATGCTCTGCGAGAATCCGATGTCGTTCTGCCACACCGTGTACAGCAAGGTGGCGGTGTTGGACAGGACGCACACGGAGACGATGGGGACGCAGGCCAAGAGCATCCAGCGGACGGGATGTGGCGTCTGCGGGTCCGGTGCGCTCGGTGCTGTTGTGCGTGGGGGCGTTCCCTCGTGGCCGGGGCTGTCGTGCGTCGGTGTGAGCGACATGCATGTTTTCCTGCGTAAGGGGTCTGTGCGATGGGTGGCCGGGCGAGCGGGCGGGTGCCGCTGCGTCGAAAGCGGTGCCGCCCTGCCGGGAAGGAGGCTGGGCGGCACCCAGGAATGCGTTATGACCGGCCGGCTTGTCAGACCTGGGTCTTCAGGGCGTCCACGATGGCGTCGGCCATAGGGGCGCTGGAAGCAGGGTTCTGGCCCGTGAACAGGTTGTCGTCACGCACCGTGAAGGGCTGGTAAGGGTCGCCCTGCTCGTGACGGGCGCCCTTCTCACGCAGGCGGCTGGCGAGGAGCCAGGGGGCGTTGTCCGCGGTCCCGAAGATGGCTTCCTCCTCGTCGGTGAAGGCGGCCATCCGGCGGCCGGCGAAGGTCCAGTTCCCGTCTGCGTCCGTGGCGCTGAGGAGCCCTGCCGGTCCGTGGCAGACAGCGCCGATGATCTTGCCCTGTTGGTCCGCTGCCACCAGCAGGCGCCGCAGGTTGCCGTCCTGGTAGAGATCGACGACAGGGCCGTGGCCTCCGGGCAGAACGATCGCGTCGTAGTCGTCGACGCTGATCTCGTCCAGCTTCAGCAGCGGCCCGAAGCTGCTCAGGGCCTGCTGGGCGTGGGCGACGTAGCGGGCGCAGTCCTCGCCGGCGATCTGGGGGTCGGAGCTGTGCGCGTCTAGCGGCTGGAGGACGCCTCCGGGCGAGGCGAAGTCGACCTGGTGTCCGGCCTGGACGAACTTCTCGTGGGGCGCGGCGAGCTCCTCGGCCCAGTAGCCCGTGGGGTACTGGGATCCGTCGGTGCGCTCCCAGACGCTGGCCGACGACATGACGATCAGGATCCGGCTCATGAGTGTGCTCCTTGCTCTTCGTGTGGAGGCAGTGGGGTGGCGGTGCTTCAGGCAGCGGGGAAGTCGGTGGCGGGGGCGCTGGAGGCGACGGCGTCCAGGTTGGCCCGCAGCGCGTCGACCTTGGCCGTGGCGTAGGCGTGAGCGTCCGAGCCGAGCAGCTGGCGCAGCGGGCCGTCACCGGCGATGGCCTGGCGGATGATCGCAGCAGCGCCCTTGACCGGGTCGCCGAGCTGGCTGCCCTGGAGCTTGAGGTGGTCCTGGACCATCGTGCGGACGGTCGGGTAGTGCTCGGTGCTCTGCGCCGGCAGGGCGAGGGAGTCCGTGGTGAGGAAGGAGGTGCGGAAGTATCCGGGCTCCACGATGGTGACCTTGATCCCGAAGTCGGCCACCTCGGCAGCGAGCGCCTCGCTCAGTCCTTCCACGGCGAACTTGCCTGCGCAGTACAGGCCCCAGCCGGGGACCGCGGTCAGGCCCAGCACTGAGGAGACGTTGATGACGCGGCCCTCGCGGCGCTCACGCAGGATGGGCAGGACAGCGCGCAGAACGTTCCATACGCCGATGACCTGGACACCCAGCATCTCGCGGACTTCGCTGTCGCTGGTTTCCTCCACCGCCGCCAGGAAGCCGTAGCCGGCGTTGTTGACGACGACGTCCAGGCTGCCGAAGCGCTCTACGGCTTGGGCGACCGCGTGCTCCACCTGAGCCTCATCGGTCAGGTCCACGGTCAGCGGCAGAAGACTGGAAATGTCGGTCTCCTCGCCAAGAGAGGCGATCAGGCGCTCCGCAGACCGCGTCGTGGCAGCGACATCGGCGCCAGCACTCAGCAGTTGCCTGACCAGTTCGAGTCCCAGACCTCGAGAGGTACCGGTCACGAACCAGGTTCCGAGGCGTTCGGCGGTGACAGACATGGTGATCCTTCGCGTTCGGCAGGGGGCCGGACCAATGGATCGGCCCGGTCGGGGGATGACTCAAGCCTCTTCCGCCACAACCCCGGCGCGGCCGTCATGATCGGCCCTGCGCAGCCTCGGACCCGCCAACCTAGGACGCACAGACCCACGCGCGTCCGGTCACCGTCGGTCACACTGGCGTCATGGCAGAAAACAACCGCGAACTGGCGGACTTTCTCAAACGCGCACGCGCACAGAGCGACCCTTCACGGGCGGGCCTGCCGCCCGACGGACGCGTACGCCGTGTTCCCGGCCTCAGACGGGAGGAGGTCGCCCTGCTGGCGGGAGTGTCCACCGACTACTACAGCCGCCTGGAACAAGGGCGGCGCATCGTCCCCTCCTCAAGCGTGATCGAAGCCATCGGCCGGGCCCTGGACCTCGATGCGGCAGGCCTCGCCCACCTCAAGGACCTCATCGGAACCAGCGCCAACCCCAACCGGCGGCGTCCCGCCGCCGTGCAGCGCCTGCGCCCCGGAGTGCATCAGCTTTTCGACTCGCTGGCCGGTGTGCCCGCGCTGGCCCTGGGCCGGCGCACCGACGTACTGGCAGCCAACCGGATGGCAAAGGCACTGTTCACCGACTTCGACGCCATGCCACCACAGCAGCGCAACTACGCACGGTGGCTGTTTCTTGACATGGACACCCGTACCCTGTTCGTGGACTGGGAAGTACAGGCCCGCGCCGCGGTGGAGAGCTTGCGCCTGGAGGTCGGCCGTGACCCCGACGATCCGGCCACTCTCTCCCTCATCGCCGAACTACGTACGGAGAGCCCGGAGTTCGACCAGTGGTGGGAGGAACACCGGGTTTACCAGCGCACTCACGGCTCCAAACGGCTCCTTCACCCCCTCGTGGGAGAGCTCACCGTCGAATACGAGACCATCATCCTGCCCGGCGACTCCGACGTCGCGCTCTTCGTCTACACCGCCCCAGCCGCATCAGCCTCCCAGCAAGCTCTGGACCTCCTGGCCAGCTGGACGCTCACCCCCGAATTCCGCCGGACCCGCTGAGCCCGGAGCGGCGTGTTCGGGAACTCCTGCCGATGGGCAACGGACGGCACGGTCGGCGCTCAGGACAGCCGGGCCTCCCCGATCCACACGAGGTCCGCCTCGGCGCGATTGATCGCGAACCGTGTGGTCAGGCCGCGAGCATCTCCATCTCCCACTGATCGAGCAGTCCGAGCAGGTGATCGGCGTCGGTGTCTGGGCCAAGTGCAGCTGGATCTGCAACGGCTGGCGGGCGCGTTCGGAGACCGTGTCCAGCCAGCCTCGGAAAGCGTGAAAGCCGGCACTCCGACGTCCCGGCCGCCCGGGTCCGTGAGGAACGCCGCTCGCGCCGGCTGAGCTCCCGATCATCGCCGCCCGCCGTCATGCCCGCCGAACTGGCGCCGCGCCCCAATCAGGGCCGTTCCGCCGGCGCGGTCGCCAGCTTCACCAGGACCGACACAGTGGCCTCGCCGAGTACGCGGTCGGCCTCAGCGGCGCTGAGGGGCCGGCGATGAACGCCACCAGTACCGCCATCGGCTCCCTCTCCGGTTCACGGCTCGTCTTCGCCACACACCCCCGGTGTCGCCGACGTCGAGCGTTCTCGGCTGGACCTGCGAGTCCTAGGTTGCCTTGTCCGCGGTCTGACAGGGCGCGATAGCCGCGCCTTCGGCGGGATGTGGTGATCCACGCTGGATGCATTCCGACCCGGCGGACTACTCGGGGCGACCTCGTTCCGTTGGAGGGCGATCATGGCTATTCCGACTGACCGATCAGCGATCTGGTTCGTGACCGGTACCTCCCATGGCGTGGGGCTGGGCCTCGTCAAGCAGCTGCTGGAGCGTGGTGACTGTGTCGCGGCGACGACGCGATCGTCCGTGCGGCTACTCGCGGCGCTCGGTGACCGTGTCGACACATCGCGCCTTTGCCCGCTGACAGTCGATCTTCGTAACGAGACGCAGGTAAAACAGGCCGTGCAGGAGACCGTCGAGCGTTTCGACGATCTGGATGTCGTCGTGAACAACGCCGGCTACGGATTCCTGGCCGCGATCGAGAAGACCAGCGCCCGCGACGTCCGCGACATGCTCGACGTCCAGGTCGTAGGCGTGTGGAACGTACTGCGTGCTGCGCTGCCCGTTCTGCACACGCAGCGCAGCGGGCATGTCGTGAACGTGTCATCGGTCCTGGGCTTGACCGCCGTTCCGGCTTGGGGGCTGTATTGCGCAGGCAAGTTCGCGCTGGAGGGCCTGAGCGAGGCGCTGGCGGCCGAGGTGGCGGACTTCGGGATCGACGTGACCATCGTTGAGCCCGGCTGCTTCCGCACCGGCTTCCTCTCCCAGAGCTCGCTCGCCGTGCCAGCCGACGCCACCGAGCAATACCCGGGCATTCGCCAGATGGTCGACAACTATCTCAAGCTCCAGGGCAACCAACTCGCCGACCCACTTGTGGGCGCCGCCGCCATCATCGACCGGGTCGTGGCTGGTAAGAGCCCCTTGCGCCAGGTACTCGGCTCGGACTCCCATGCCTACGCAACCGCCAAAGTCCGGGCGCTGCTGGCGAACCTGGCGGCCACCGCGGGAACCGCGCCTGCCACCGACTTCCCCGCCGCCTGAGATCCGCCGAGACATCGCAGAGGAGAGCTGCCCCATGAGCAAGATCCTGATCGTCGTGTCGGCGGCTGCTGTCTGGGAGCGCGTCGACGGCGCGACGTACCCGACCGGCTATTGGGCCGAGGAACTGGCGGCCCCGCACAAGAGATTCGTCGAGGCTGGCTACACGGTCGACTTCGCCTCCCCGGGAGGAGGGGTGCTGCAGCCGCTCGACGAGCACAGCGCCAGCCCGGAAATCGCCGGAGTGGGCTGTGCCCGCTACGTGGTGCACGCGAAGAAGGCACTGCGGGAGTTCGGCCCCCTGCCGAAGCTCGACGAGGTGGACATCCACGACTACGTCACGGTCGTCCCCTCTGGTGGCTACGGCCCGGTCGTAGAAGGAACGTCGTGGCTGCTCAGCGCCCGATTGCGGGGACTGGGTGCGGTCTGCTCCGGCGGTACTGCCTGGCAGCGGTTCAACGTGCGTCACGACAACACCGGCCAGAACCGGGCACCCATCGCGCCCATGGCCGAGGACATGATCGCCGCGCTCGCCTTACGCCACGGCTGGTACGCGTCGGTGAATTGACTCCGCCTGCTGCTCTCGGCGGGCCCACCGCCCATGTCGCCTCGTCTGGCCCTGACAGCCAAGAGGAGCGACACATCCTCGGGCACTAGCTGCCCTCTGCCACGATCAACCCACCGGAGAGTTCCGTGAATACAACCCTGCCCGAGTTCGACGTCATTGGCCGTGTGGAGAAGGGGGTGCTCATTGGCGGCCAGTGGCGGTCCGCTACAGGGTGTACAACGTTCCCGGTGGAGAACCCCGCCACTGGCGAGAAGCTGTGTGAGGTGTCCAACGCCGTCCCGGAAGACGCGCTGGCTGCCCTTGATGCCGCGAGCGCGGCACAGGCCGGGTGGGCGGCATTTCCCCCACGTCGCCGTGGGAACATCCTGCGTCGGGCTCACGATCTTCTGATCGAGCGCATGGAGGAATTCGCGCTTCTGATCACCCTGGAGATGGGCAAGTCACTGGCCGAATCGCGGGCGGAGGTTCGCTACGGTGCGGACTACCTGCGCTGGTTCGGCGAGGAGGCCGTCCGAATCGACGGCACCTGGAAGGTCAGCGAGGACGGCACAGCCCGCGTCCTGGTTACCCGCCAACCGGTGGGCCCCTGTCTGCTGATCACCCCATGGAACGCGCCGCTGGCCATGCCGGCTCGCAAGATCGGACCGGCTGTGGCAGCCGGCTGCACCATGATCGTCAAGCCTGCGGCACAGACACCGCTCACGACAGCCGCACTCGCAGGTGTGCTCGCAGACGCTGGCCTGCCCGACGGCGTCCTCAACATCATCCCCACCGCCCACGCCGCAGCGGTCACCGAACCCCTGCTTCGGGACGGCAGGCTGCGCAAGCTGTCCTTCACCGGATCCACCCCCGTCGGCCGCCTCCTGCTCTCGCAGGCGGCTGACAGAGTGCTGCGGACCTCGATGGAGCTCGGCGGCAACGCCCCGTTCATCGTCTGTGAGGACGCCGACCTCGACGCCGCGGTCGAGGGCGCGATGACCGCCAAGCTCCGCAACGTCGGGGAGGCGTGCATCGCCGCCAACCGCTTCCACGTCCACACCGACGTCGCCGAGGAATTCACCCGGAGGTTGGTCGCACGCATGGGCACGCTCGCTGTCGGAGCGGGTACTGCCCCCTCCACCGATCTCGGACCACTGATCGACGAACGCCAGCGTCGCCGGGTCGCCGACCTGGTCGACGAGACGGTCGCCGCTGGCGCGCGTGTACGGGCAGGTGCTCTGGTGCCGGACGGTCCGGGCTACTTCTACCCCCCGACCGTCCTGACTGACATTCCCGCCGGCGCACGGATCACCCGCGAGGAGATCTTCGGTCCGGTTGCCGCGATCCACACGTTCACCACGGAGGGAGAAGCGCTCCGCGCGGCCAACGACACCGAGTTCGGCCTCGTCAGCTACCTCTATACCCGGGACCTGAACCGGGCCCTGCGTATGAGCGAGCGGCTTGAGTCCGGCATGGTGGGCCTCAACCGCGGATACGTGTCGGACCCCAGCGCCCCCTTCGGCGGCATGAAGCAGTCCGGCATCGGCCGTGAGGGTGGCAACACCGGCATCGACGAGTACCTGGAACAGAAGTACCTCGCCATCGACATGGCGCCGCCCTCGCAGCGGCCCTCGCCCAGCCATCTGGAGGCATCGGGGAACGTCCGATGAGCAGCAGCACCGTCTTCGACTCCCTTTTGTTCAGGGACATGTTCGGCACCTCCGAGATGCGTGCCGTTTTCAGTGATGAGATGTATCTGGCGGAGGTCGTCCGTGTCGAGGTGGCGCTGGCACAGGCACAGGCCCGTGTCGGCATCATTCCCCAGAGCGCAGCTGACGCTATCGCCGCATGCTGCAACCCCGCACGCCTCGACCGCGAGCGGCTGCGCCGCGACACCGACAACGTCGGATACCCGATCCTCCCAATCGTCACCCAACTCGCCGCACAGTGCGGCGACGCCGGCGGTTACCTGCACTGGGGCGCAACTACGCAGGACATCATGGACACCGCGACAGTCCTGCAGTGCGCTCGGGGCCTGAACCTGATCGCCGACACACTGGACGGTCTGCGGCACGACCTGCGAGAGCTGGCCGACACCCACCTCAACACCGTCACAGCCGGCCGGACTCATCTCCAGCATGCCCTTCCCATCACCTTCGGATATCGCGTCGCGGTCTGGCTCTCAGCACTGGACCGGCACGCCGAGCGGATTGCCGACGTGCGACGACGTGACCTGATGGTCCAGTTCGGAGGAGCTGCCGGCACCCTGGCCTCCCTCGGGCCCGGCCCCGGCGCCCTGCGTGTGCGCGCCGAACTGGCGTCGGAACTCGGCCTACGGGACCCCGAGATTACCTGGCATGTCGCGCGGGACGGGCTCACTGAGCTCGTCGGACTCCTCGCTTCTATCGGCGCTTCCCTGGGCAAGATCGGCATGGACGTCGCCATGATGTGCTCAACCGAATTCGGGGAACTGTCCGAGCCCTACGTGGAGGGACGCGGCGCGAGCTCCACCATGCCGCAGAAACGCAACCCCATCTCCAGCGAACTCATGATCGCTGCAGCTAAGCTCCTGCGGGACAAATCCTCAGCCATGCTGGATGCGACGTTGCAGGACTTCGAACGTGCCACCGGACCCTGGCACATCGAATGGGCCGTGATCCCGGAAGCGTTCCTCCTCCTGTCCTCCTCTCTCGCGCAGGCCGCCCATGCGCTGCCGAAACTGCAGGTCGACACCGTCCGTATGCGTGACAACCTCGGCCTGACCGAAGGGCTCATTCTCGCTGAAGCCGTCATGATGGCCCTCGCGCCCGACCTCGGCCGTCAGCGAGCCCACCACCTCGTCTACAACGCATGCACCCGGGCCACGGAGGCTGGGACCGACCTCGCCGACGAACTGCTCAAACATCCGGACATCGTCGCAAGTCTCGGCGAACACCGAATTCGGCAGCTGAGCGACCCCGCCGCCTATCTCGGCAGTGCTCAGGCCATGACACATGCCGTCACTCGCAGAGCCAGCAATCGCACACTCGCGCGGGGGTGTTCAAATGTCGCTAAGTGAGGGACTGGAAATCGTTCGGCCCTGTCTCACTTTCGGTGGTGACTGAACGTAGCGAGGGTCGTTGTCGTTCGTGTGAGGGATGTCAACGAGCTTGTGCAGATGGTGTTTTCGGGTCTGTCCCCGCTGGTCATCGAGGAGGTGACTGACGAAGGCGAGCGGTTCGTGGTGCGGGCGCGAACCCTCCTCGCGGCGGTCACTTCCCGGCCGCGCGGGAAGCGGATCGCGGACGTGGCCGAGCAGCTGGTACGGCTTCTCGTCCATGCACACCACCCGGCGTGCCGGATCGTAGGGCCGGGGGTAGACAGCCAGGACGTCTTGCATCCGGCCTCGGTCTTTCACGGCGGCCTCGGCCGCGGTGACTGAACGTCACCCGATGGCAGGATCGGTGCCCCGACCTGCGATGATCCGTGGTGTCGAGGCACTGATCATGCGCTGGGTGGGGGCACCGAATCCGTGCGGAAGCGTAGTGGACGCCTGGCGGATGTGACCATGTCGGCTGACGGTACGAGGCAGCTCGGGCACGTGGGCGGGGTGCACCTGCAGTTGCTGGCGGAGAAGACCGGGCTGGCCGAGGCGCTCACGCGGGCGATGCGCCGTCCGGGGTTCCGTCCGGCTCACGCGCGCGGGCAGGTCCTGGTGGACCTGGCCTGCGCGATCGTGCTGGGGGCGGTCGCCATCGGTGACATCGCCGTCTTGGAGCACCAGCGCGGGGTGCTCGGCCCGGTCGCGTCGGCGGCGACCGCTTGGCGGACCCTGGACGAGGTCGGCGAGCTGCAGCAGCGCCGGATCGCGGTGGCCCGCGCCGCCGTCCGACGCCGGGCGTGGAAGCTGCTGGAAGAGCGCCCCGAGGGGTTTCCCTGGACGGTGGTGGACGGACGGCCGCTTGCGGGCTGGACCGTGCTGGACTCCGACGCCACCCCGGTTCCTTGCGCGTCCGAGAAGGAGGGTGCCGCCGGCACGTACAAGAAGGGCGTGTTCGGCCTGTGCCCGCTGCTGGTCTACTGCGACAACACCGGCGAGATGCTCGCCCACCAACTACGGCCGGGCGACGCCGGCTGCAACGACACCGCCGACAACATCGAGATCTTCCGGCAGGCCGTCGAACAGCTCCCGGGCCCGTACCGCCGCAAGGTCTTGTTCCGGACCGACAGGGCCGGATTCTCCTGCGGCCTGCTGAAGTGGATCGCCGACTGCGGCGGCCGCGTGCACCCGTCCTACCGCTGGGAGTACTCCACCGGCTGGTCCTTCACCGGGCGGGAGATGGACGCCGTGCTCGCCGTCGACGCGCTGGAGGACCGCACCAGCCGCGTCCTGTGGGAACCGGCACTGGAAGCCGACGGCACCGTGCGCGAGAAGGCGTTCGTGGTCGAGATCACCGGACTGCTCGGCGACCTCGACACCTGGCCGAAGGGCCACCGGGTGTTCGTACGCCGCGAACCTCTGCACCCCCGGTACGCGAAGGACGCGAGCGCCTACGAGAGGGAGCACGGGGTGCGGCTGACCGCGTTCGCGACCAACACCCCCGGCCGGCAGGCCGCCTGGCTGGATCTTCGCCACCGTGGCCACTGCCGGGTCGAGCCGAAGATCCGCGACAGCAAGGCCGAGAGCCTCGCCCGCTTCCCGTCCCGCTTCATGAAGATCAACCAGGCCTGGCTCACCGCAACCGCGCTCGCCTGCGACCTGCGCAACTGGCTCCAACTCCTCGGCTGCCAGGGCGCCATGGCCCGGGCCACGCCGAAGACCCTGCGCTACCGCTTCCTGCACGTCCCCGCCGTCCTGGTCCGCGGACAGCGCAGACGACGCCTGAAGATCCCCGCGACCTGGCCCTGGGCCGAGCAGATCGTCGAAGCGTTCCGCCGCATCCGGGCCCTGCCCGCACCGACCTGACCCACACGCCCAGCCCCGACCAGCACCGAGAGGAGGACACCGCAGCCCCCGGCCCCGTGGAAACCGGCGTCACCGGCACGACAGCCGAAGCGCAGCCCTGCCCGACCCCGCCCGCCGGACAGGACGAACGCGACATCACAGGCACAAGATCACGACGACACTGCAGTGAAAGATTCAGGCCGGGCGCCAACCTCCGCCCGCACTTCCGGCGCGCGCTCAACACCACGCCGACCGCCTACCGGCGTGGATTCACGCAGCGCCCGCAAGGCAGGAAAGTAGGTTCCGATCTCGTGGAGATCATCGCCGCAGGTCGCTGGAAATATCCGTTGACGAATGTCCCTCACGGCGGCGACTGTGCGAACACCGCCGCCGCCGCCGCGATAACGGCCAAGTCCCGGCTCACTCTTTCTTAGCGGTCGGTTCGAGCGGCTCCGGCGCACCCTCGCCAACGCCAGTCGAGCCCTCCGCCCTGCCGGCCGAAGCCGCGGGCCGACCGCGCCGACCCATCAACACCGCACCGACGATCAGCGCGAGCGCGACGACCGCCAACGCCAAGGGCGCCACGGTGCCCTCCCACAACAGCTGCGACTGGTCGTCCTTGGACTGCTTGACCGCGTCCGCGATGCCCGCCGGCGACATCTTGGTGTCCACGTCGAGCACCGGCGTCAGAGGTGTCGTGCCCAGCTTCGACTTCATGTGCGCGGTGACCGTCTGGCGGGCATCGGCGTCGACGGTGGTGCCGCTCAGTTGGTCCACCCACATCGTGGTCTTCGTCGACGATGTGTACGTCAGCGGCACCAGCACGCTGTCGCCGCCCGGCGGTAGCAGCGACGCGAGCGCGCCCTGCATGTCCGGGGCCATCGTCGCGGCCAGGCCCTTGAGTACCGCGGCCGGTACCGCTGGCGGCAGTTGCGCCAGCGTGCTCGGGTCCTTCAACGCCCCGGAGACGTCCACGGTGTACACGTAGGTGGAGCGGCCGCCGTGGCTTTCGCTGCGCACGTACTTGGCGGTGGCCTGCGTGGCGGTCGCGCCGTCCCACCACGGATAGTCGTGCTTGCCGGGGGAGAACGCGAAGCCGACCGCCAGGCCCTGGTGGGCGTCGGCAACGCCGGCCGGCGCAGGCGCCGGCATCAGGGTTTTGCTGTTGACGGCCCACGTCGCGGTCGGGTTGCCGAGCACTCCGCCGGCGCCGTTAACGGCGGTCACGTCCGACAGGACCGCGACGTCGCCGTGCATCCCGATCGCCTTGACGGTTTCCACCGCGGTGAACGGCGCGTCCTTGACGAACGCGTGCGCCAGATCGCCACTGGCCACTGCATGCTGATCGAGATAGGAGGCGGTGCCGGCGTAGCGGGTGACGGTGTTCTGGTCGCTTTGGACGCGCTCGGCGTCCGGCACCACCTTGAACCGGATCACCCCTGCGACGGCGGCGCACACGACCGCACCGGCGGCCAATGCGAGGACTGACTTACGCATGTCATCAATTCCTGACGAGCCCGGGGACAGGGAAGAACCGCGGAAGAACCGGCGGCTGTGACCGTCGTCCGCCGAAGACCTGACCGGCCGAGAAGGACTCCGGCGGGAACGCCCCGGCGCCCTTGTGCCTGACGACGAGGACGTCGAGCACCAGCAGCACTGCGAACTCCAGGCCCATGAGCAGGCCGAGGAACCGTGCCGAGACGTCCACGCTGCGGTGTCCGAACAGGGCCACCACGATGACTCCGAGCGCGCTGAAAACGCCCCACGGCACGTCCACGCCGGACTGGGCGAACACCAGCGAGGTGAAGTACCTGAAGACGGCGCACATCCCGACCGCGAGCGACAGATAGCCGAGCGCGGCGACATAGGCCGTGGCGACGCCGGTCTGCTTGCCGAGCGCACGGGCCACGAAGAGGTAGAAGGCACCGTCGTTGACGACGCGCCTGCTCATCGCCGAGTATCCCGCCGCGAAGCACAGCAGCACGGCGGCGGCGATGACGTGCGCGGCGGGCAGCGAGATGCCGTCGCCACGCACGAGGGCGAGCGGTTCGTTGCCGGCGATGGCCGCCATTGGGGCCGCGGCGGCGACGACCAGGAATACCAACCTGCGGGTGGACAGCACGCGCCGCGTGCGCTCTGGACCCATTGGGGTCCCGTCCGCGCCCGGCCCGGACGTCGCATGTCGTTGATCGGTTCCCACGGCTCCTCCTCTGCTGCTCCAATGACGAAGTGGTGCGGAGCATACGCAGCTTTTGGTCACGCGACCAGATGTATCGGTCGGGTAACCAAAAATTGTGCACTGTGCCAGACTGCTGCGCATGAGTGCCGAACCCGTCGAGTCAGCGAAGTCTCCGAGCCGCCGCCGTCGCGCACGCCGTGCCACCAGCGAGGAACTCGTCGAGGCGGCCATCCGGGTCATCGGGCGGGAAGGAGTCGGGGCTGCCACGACCCGCAAGATCGCCGACGAGGCAGGGGTCCCCCAGGGCACCGTCCACTACTGGTTCGCGGACAAGAGTGAACTGCTCGAAGACGTGGTCCGCGAGATCGTCGACCGGCTCGAGCGGACTGCGGCGATCGGCGGTCGTCGCGGCGGCGGGACGACCGAGGGGGATCTCCGCGCGGCCTTGCGCGCGGCATGGGACGAGGTCGCCTACGACGACCCGGGCACCCAGCTCGGCTACTACGAACTTACGGCCCTCGCCCTGCGTACCCCGTCGATGCGCGAACTCGCCCGTAACCAGTACCGCGGATACCGTGACCTCGCCGCCCGCTCGCTGGCGCCCGTGCTCGAGGGGGCTGATCCCCAACGGGCCGCCGTACTGGCCCAGTTCGTGGCGGTGACCTTCGACGGTCTGCTGCTGTCCTGGCTCGCGGATCCCGAGGGCACGCGGCCGGAACAGGTGCTCGACCTACTCGTCGATGTCGTGCTCCGAGCCGCACAGGACACGGTCACCGACACGGCCGACTGATGTACAGGCGGTTTCGCGGGGGGATCGCATTGCGCCCGTGATCTCCTCGGCACCGTCGATGCCCCATGGGCGCGAGGCGGGCCACCGCGGCCGAGCGGGAGCTGCGATGTCTGGTGAGGATCGCGGGTGCTGAGAAGTCCGGCGTGCTCCCCGCATGCCCCCGCCCGGTGCCCATGCCCTGACCGAGTCGATCACGGCCGGAGCTCACAATTCGGTTGGTCGCTTGACCAAATCGTATGCACAGACCACACTCTCCGCTAAGTCTCACCCCCGTGCGGGGTGTTCGCATGTAGAGAGAGGCCGTGCGATGACGCAGGACTCCGGCAGCGGCAAGCCCACCGGCCACCGCCGAGGCCTGCCTCACACGCCGCAGCCTCCGTCCCCGACTGCGGAAGCGCAGGCCATCTGGGGCAGAGGCACCCCGCCCCTGCGCGGGGCCTTCAGCTGGCGCACCATTCGCGGGCGTGTGTCGCTCATTCTGGCCGTACCCAGCTGCATGCTGCTGGGGATGGCCGGCGTAGCCGTCGCCAGCCATGTACAGGAATACCAGAATGCCCTCGCCACCAGGGAAGACGTCGAGGTGGGTGCGCGCATCCAGAGCCTGGTGTACAACCTTCAGGGCGAACGCATTCTTACCAACGGCCTGCTCGCAGGCGACGAGAGTGATCGCGCGCTGCTTGCCCAGGGCCGCAAGGAGGTCGATGCCTTCCGTCGGAAACTGGACGACGAGCCTGCGGTGGCCGACGCGATGGGTCGCTTCGGGCAACTGGCGCGGATCCGTGCGTCTGTGGACTCCGGGACCGCTGACCAGGAGAAAGTCCAGCTTTACTACACCGACTTGATCGAGGCGCTCAACGCCGCTGACCCAGCAGTCGGCAAGGCCACCAGCGGCGACAGACGACTGCGTGACAGTCTGGCCGCCCTCCAGGCTCTCGCCGAGGTCCAGGAATCGGGTAGCCAGGAAATCAACCTGCTTGGCAGTGTCGTGGCCGCAGGGTCGTTCCGAGGAACTGAATTCCTCGACTTCATCGAGACGTGGGCAACCCGGAGATCCGCCATGGCCCGCTTCTTCACCGTCGCCACACCAGCCCAGAGCGATGCCGTGAAGAACATGCTTTCCTCGCCGGCGACCCAGCGCCTCGACGCCATGGAGCGCGCGGCCCTCAAGACCTCCGACGGGTCACGGATCCACATCAACGCGGCCGGGCTCAACAGCGACATGACCCGCGTTGGTGAGACCGTCTACCGCGCACAGCAACGAATCCACGCCGATGCCAAGGCGCGTGCGGAGACTCTCAGCGAGGAGGCGACCCTCGCCCTGGCCGGGTACCTCGCCGTGGCCGTACTGGTGGCAGCAGCCCTCGTTACCGCAGCCGTTGTCGCTGACCGATCTATCACCAAGCCCCTCGACGCGCTGGCCCGCGAGGCCGACGACGTCGCCCGGCGCCGTCTACCCGACACTGTGGCGCGCATCCACAGCGGTGAACTCGTCGTGCCACCCGAGTACGACGATCGGGAACTGCCCGGCAGCGCGCGGGAGGTCAGCAGGGCAGTCTCCGCTCTGCGCAACGTCGAACAGACCGCCCTCGGTCTCGCCGCAGAGCAGGCCGTGCTGCGTCGCACCGCCACGGAGTCACTCGCCAGCCTCGGCCGCCGCAACCAGGGACTGCTCCGCCGCCAGTTGAGTCTGATCACAGCCCTCGAACAGCAGGAACTCGACCCCGAGGCACTGGCCGAGCTCTTCAAACTCGACCACCTGGCAACCAGGATGCGCCGCAACGCCGAAAGCCTCCTCGTCCTGGCGGACGAGCGCAGTCCCCAGATCAGCACGGTGACCGCCAGTAGTCTGGAACTGGTCCAGTCCGCGCTCGGTGAGGTCGAGCAGTACCAGCGGGTCGCGATACTCGGGATGGAGCCGTGCCGTATCAGCGGCCGGGCAGTCGGCGAACTGTCCCATCTGCTGGCCGAACTGATCGAGAATGCGCTGGCCTTCTCTCCGCCGACCCAGCCCGTTGACGTCCACGGCTGGGCGGACGGCGGCGAGTACTGCCTCGCCATCGTCGACCACGGTGTGGGAATGTCTCCGGAGGACCTCACGCTTGCCAACGCCCGCATCGCCGGCAAGGACGCGGCCCGCGCAGCCGCCGGTCGCTACCTCGGTCACTACGTGGTGGGCCGCCTCGCTGACCGTCTCGGCGTCGAGGCACTGCTCTCCGACACTCCCGGCGGGGGTGTGTCCGCACTGGTCACCCTGCCCGCCCAGGTCCTCGCACCCGACGAGGTCCCGCCAACGGACCCACGAAGCAGAGTCTCGTCCCTGCTGAACGGCTTCCGAGCGGGCGTTGCACGCGCCGATGCCAGATAGGAACCCTAGGAACCCCGTGACTTCCTCACAACAGAACTTCGCCTGGCTCATCTCCGAGTTCGTCCGCTCCGCCGACGGTGTCATCGACGCCGTCGCGGTCTCCTCGGACGGACTGCTCATCGCATCTTCGGAAGGCCTTACCCGCGATCGCGCGGACCACCTTGCCGCCGTCGTGTCCGGCATCGCCTCTCTCACCCACAACGCCGCCTCGACGCATGGCTTCCGCGGAATGAAGCTCGTCATGATTGAGATGGTCGACGGCTTCATGATGGTGAAGCACATACGAGACGGCTCCTGCCTCGGCGTGCTCGCCGAGGAGGACTGCGACATCGGTCTCGTCGGCTACGAGATGGCTGTCCTCGCTGACCGGGCCGGCGCACTGCTGACGCCGCAACTTCTCAGCGAACTCCCGGGAACATTCGGAGGACTCTGAGCCGGACATCACAGCGAGCTGCCGGGTTCAGGAGCCCATGGGCCTGGTATCGACGCCCCTGTATCGCCGGGCGGGGACTGGCTGCCGAGTCGCCCACCACGGCCCAGCGTGCCGCGAAACGCATCGCTGATGGTCTGGCTGTTCTTCGCGATCCGCGGGACCGGCGTGGACGCTGCCACTGGCTGGTAGCAGTGTTGCTCACCGCCTGCTGTGCGGTGCTTGCCGGGGCCCGCCCCTACCTGGCCATCGGCCAGTATGCCCGACCGCGCCCCAGGAGACCCTGGCCCGCCTCGGCGTGCCGGCCGCGTCAAGCGGAACCAGCCGGCGCTGCACGAAGTCCTGCGAGAGCTGGCCGGGGAAGGAGGCCACCGCGTGCTTACGAGCGCGAGGTCGGGCACGGGCGCCGAGAAATCCGCTCGGTGCGCACCCTCACCATTACCGATCTGCACCTGGACTTCCTCCACGTGGCACACAAGACCACCCGCGAGGGCCGTCTACAGCATCACCGACCTTCCGGTGCCGCAGCATCACCGCAGGCCATCGGCCGATTCACCCGCGCCCGCTGGGGCATCGAGGCTGTGCACCATGTGAGAGACACCATGTTCGGCGAAGACGCCTCGAAGATCCGCACCGGGCACGGCCCCGAGAACATGGCCACTCTGCGCAGCTTCGTGATCAGCAGCCTGCGGGCTGCCGGACATCGCAGGCCTGCGTGAGGTCTCCTGCACCCCCTTCACCAGCCCTCTGGACCTGATCAGCCCGCCCTGACCAGCAACACCACATGATCACCCAGACTTTGAATCAGCCCTGCATGCGCTGGAGTCTGAGGCTCCGTCAAAGTTGTGGTGAACCGCAGGCGTCTGCCGCTGTTCGTCGTGGTCGCCCCGGTCAGCATATGGAATCGCTCCCATGAATGCTGAGACCGATGAAATGTCGACAAAGACACCTGGTCTCGTGAGGAGATGACCGGAATGAGCGCTGCGAAATAACATTTTTCTGGAGACTATTTCTCTTACTGCCCCCGTGAATCCGCTCCACCTCCAAGCGCCCGGTTCCGCACGTCGCTGACCTGCGCATTCTTTGACGTGAAGTGGGCTCCAGGGGTACTGCCGACCCCGGGCTACGCGTCACTCTCCGTCTTTTCATGATGCCGGTCCGCAGTAGCATCCGCCATCGCCTGGCAGTTTCGAACTCGATACGTAAATAAACCCTCACAGGGATTCCGCAAACCCCTGGGTTTATGCCAAGCTGTGCGGCGTCCGGTCGATCACATCCCGGACCTTCTTCGGTCTTTCACGACCGCATGACGCCGGGGGAGCGCGTCTCCTTCAACCTGCTCTTGTTCTTCGGAGGACTCATGGGATTCCCCAAACGCTCAGGGCGGCGACACGCCCGACGCCGCTGGCTGGGCCTGTCGGGGGTGGCGGTACTGGCCGCCG
The DNA here is from genome assembly GCF_040680795.1 of Streptomyces sp. NPDC051976. Lineage (NCBI taxonomy): Bacteria > Bacillati > Actinomycetota > Actinomycetes > Kitasatosporales > Streptomycetaceae > Streptomyces > Streptomyces sp. NPDC051976. The sequence goes on along the minus strand of NZ_JBFAXL010000052.1, from coordinate 29,357 downwards.
CCGCCATCGCTTTCGCGACGTTCCAGGTCGGCACCCGTTCCGCCTCGGCAGCCGGCCCCCTGCTCTCACAAGGCAAACCGGTGACCGCTTCATCGGTCGAGGGCGGCGCCTGGCCCGCCGCCGCTGCCGCCGACGGCGACAGCAACACCCGCTGGTCCAGCGCCTTCCGCGACGACCAGTGGATCCAGATCGACCTTGGCGCCACGAGCGCGATCGATCAGATCGTTCTGCACTGGGAAGCCGCCCACGCCACGGCGTACCGCATCGAGGTCTCACCGGACGCCAAGCAGTGGACATCGGTGTACTCCACGACCACCGGCAAGGGCGGCACCGAGACGCTCGACGTGACCGGCTCGGGCCGCTACGTTCGGCTGACCGGCACCCAGCGCAGCAGCCAGTACGGCATCTCGCTCTACGAGTTCCAGGTGTACGGACCCGGCGGGACCGATGGCACCCCCACCGCGCCGTCTGACGGCGGAGCGCCCGCCACGACGCAAGTCGGCTCGCCACCGGACGCGCCCGCCGGTGTGGCGACGCTCATATCCCAGAGCCGTCCCACCATCGCCTCCACCTTCGAGAGCGCCGGATTCGCCGCGCGCGGCGCGACCGACGGCGACGACACCACCCGGTGGTCGAGCCAGTTCCTCGACAAGCAGTGGCTGAGGGTTGACTTCGGCTCCACCGCCGAGATCAGCAAGGTGGTGCTGCACTGGGAGAACTCCTACGCGTCTGGCTTCGAGATCCAGACCTCCGACAACGGTGCGGACTGGAAGCCGATCTACACCACCACGACCGGCAAGGGCGGCACCCAGACGCTCGACGTGACCGGCTCGGGCCGCTACATCCGGCTGTACACCACCGCCCGTGCCACCGCCCATGGCGTCTCACTGTGGGAGTTTCAGGCCTACGGCACCCTCCCGGGCGCACCGGCTCCCGGAGGCCCGGGCTACATCCCCGCCAACCCGCAGGTCACCGGCGCTACCCCGGCCAACGGCAACCCGGCACACGCCCTTTTCCACGAGTTCCAGGCCAACTGCAACGCCACCCACGACGCCCCTGACGACCCGATCGTCTACCCGGGCAAGCCGGGCGCGTCGCACATGCACACCTTCCTCGGCAACACCATCACCAACGCGTCCACCACTCCCGCGGACCTCAAGTCTTCGCCGCCTGCCGCGTGCAAGGCACCCGGTGACAAGTCGGCGTACTGGATGCCGACGCTCTACAACGGCGACAAGGCCGTCGACCCGGTCGGCCCGCAGGTCATCTACTACAAGACCGGAATCCGTGACTACACGGCCGTGCGGCCGTTCCCGCCGGGCCTGCGGTTCGTGGTCGGCGACCCCAAGGCCACCGCCGAGGAGTTCCACGACCAGCCCGGCTTCGTTGAGGGCTTCGAGTGCGGCAACGCCTCCTGGAACATCGACATCCCGGCCACCTGCCCCGTCGGCACCGAGCTGAACATCCGCTTCCAGGCGCCCAGTTGCTGGAACGGCCTGTACCTGGACACCCCTGACCACAAGAGTCACATGGCATACGCCGTGGACGGTGTGTGCCCCAAGGACCACCCGATCGCCCTGCCGATGCTCGAGTTCAAGATGGCCTTCCCCGTCAACGGCGACATGTCGCAGGTGCACTTCTCCAGCGGCCGCGGCTTCTCGTTTCACTACGACTTCATGAACGCGTGGGACCAGCCGACGCTCCAGGCGCTGGTGACGCATTGCATCAACGGCGGCCTGCAGTGCAACGCCCGCGGTTACGACGAGACGCAGCCCGGCAAGGGCGCTGCCCTCAACGAGCAGTACCTGCTTCCCTGATCCATCTGTGCACGTCGTGGCCGGCCCGACCCCCACCGGGTCGGCCACCCGCACCGACTTCCCCAAGGCCCCCCGTGACCATTGCACAGACCCGGATGCCGCTGCCGGGAACTCTTCTGGCCCTCCTCCTGCTGGCCGTCGGATGCGGCGCCTCCGACACCTCCCAGGCCCCCTCCCGCTCCACGTCCTCGTCCCCGGACACGGCTGCTGCCACGGGCCCCTCCAAGGCGGCGGCGCTGGTCTGCTCGTACGAGGCCGCCGAGGACATCGAGGGCGCCCTCGGCGTCAGCACCACCGAGCCGCCGAAGGCTGTCTGGTCGGACCACGTCAACAGCTGCTCCTACCGGTATCCGTCCGGCACCATACGGCTGTCCGTGGAAGACCTGCCCGACGCCTCGGCAGTCACCGCCTCCTTCTCCGCAGCTCAGGCGGCGGAACGTGCCAGCCCCCTGCCAGGCATGGGAGAGCAGGCGTTCTCCGTAGCCGACGGGTCGGTGTTCGTCCGCAAAGACCTCACAGTCCTGCACGTCGACGTCAGCGCCCTGCCCGCCCGGCTCGGCACGCGAACCCGCTCCCAGGTGGCCCGTACCGTTGCCACGACCGTTCTGATCTGCTGGAAGGAACAGTGACCGCGCGACAGGGTACGCGGCAAACGGCTCTGCTGAAGCTGCCTCGCTCCCCGCGCCGGTGCGTATGAGCGGCGGCGCGACAGCCGGGCGCGGCGCGGGCCGGGCCGGCCCCCGCCACCGTGGTGGCCGCCGGCCCAACCCCGCACCGGCCCGCCCGTGGCGGCGCGCCGACCCCGGTGCGGTCCTGTTGGGCGCGCTGCTGCTCGGCGCGACTGCCGTCACCGCGTCCTGGTGGGCAACCGGCGGTTTACCCGCGGGTGCAGGCGGTCTCGTCGCCTCGGGCGCCCGTCTGTCGGGATTGCTCGCCGGGTATACCGGCATCGTCCTGCTCGGCCTGATGGCCAGGGTTCCGCTGCTTGAACGTACCGTGGGTACCGCCCAACTGGTCCGAGGGCACTCGGTGGCCGGACGCTGCACCATAGGGCTGGCCTGCGTCCACACCGTACTGGCCACTGCGCACTGGACCTCCAAAGCCAGCGGCACCCTGTGGCAGCGGCTGACCGGGCGCCTCGGCGCCGACCCCCGGCTCCAGCAGGCGCTGGTCGCCCTGGTCCTGCTGCTCGCGGTTGCCGCCGTCTCGGCGCGAGCAGCCCGGCGCCACCTCGGACATGGCATCTGGCACCGCGTGCACCTGACGACGTACGCCGCGATGGCTCTCGCCCTCACCCACGAGCTGGCCGGCCCCGATCTCGTCGCCGCGCCAGCCGTCCGGGCCGCTTGGTGGCTGTTGTGCGGCGTGGTCGTGTACCTGCTGGTGCACCACAGGCTCATCGCCCCGCCACGGCGCGCGCTTCGGCATCGCCTACAGGTGGCGGAGGTGCGTCACGAAGCACCAGGTGTGGTATCGGTGCTGGTCACCGGACGTGACCTGCCCGGCCTCGGCGCCGAGCCGGGCCAGTTCTTCCGCTGGCGCTTCCTGACCCGCGGCATGTGGTGGACGGCAAACCCCTACTCCTTGTCCGCGCCGCCGGGCGACTGCTTCCTGCGGATCACCGTGAAGGCCGCGGGTACGCACAGCCAGGCTTTGACCCAGGTCCGGCCCGGCACGCGGGTGTGGGCGCAAGGACCGTACGGGGCTCTCACCAGGCAGGCGGCTCCCGCTCCGAAGGTGCTGCTGCTGGGCGGCGGCATCGGCATCGCACCGCTGCGTGCCCTCTTCGAGACGCTGCCCGGCAAGATCACCTTCGTCTACAGGGCCCGCGGTCCTGAAGATCTCGTGCTGCGCGCCGAACTCGAGGCGATCGCGGCCGCCCGCGGCGCAAGGGTCCTCTACGTCCTGGACGGCCCCCACGGACCGTCTCTGCCGTTGACCGGCCGGGCCCTGCGCGCTGCCGTCCCCGATCTGGCCGCGCACGTGGTCTATCTGACTGGCCCTCCCGGCATGACTGCCACCGCCCGCCGCGCGCTGCGCCGTGCCGGTGTGCCCCGGCGCAGTATCCGCTGCGAGTCCTTCGACTTCTGACCTGCCGCGGAGGATCGTGTCGGGCGGTTCGGGGCGGGTTGCTCCAAGCGCTGCCGCCAGCGCCGAGGGCGGCCAGCAAAAGGGACCGCCGCGAGCACCCTCACGGCCGGATCGTGGACAGGCCGCAAGCGCCGATACGCCTTTGGCAGCGGCGGCTTGGCCCGCCTCCTGCTGCCTCTGCTTCCAGCGGCAGGCGTACAAGCACAGTTGAGATCTGGCGTGCGACAAGTACGGCCTTGTGTGGGGTATCCGCGACGGGAGGAACCGTCCACGGTGGGCTGAGTCGGGAACGGGGCCAGCACAGGGACGTGAGGAGAGCAGGTTTGAAGCTTCCCCCCCGATACAGACACGCCCCCCAGCAGTCGGACCGGACGTCACCGTACCTCCAACCGCCCGGACGACCGCCCCGGCGAACCTGCACCCGGTCGCCCGGCCCGGGTGGCAGGTTTCCCTTTTACGTGATCCCCATCACATGCACGGTGCGCGCACCCTCGGCCTTCCGGAGGCACTCATTCGGCACCACCCAGGACGGACATCGGTGTGACGCGGGTCGCGCGGCGGGCGGGGAGCAGGCCGGCCAATGCGGTCAGGGCCGCCAAGGCACAGAAGACCAGGGCGAGTTGGGCGCCAGGCAGGACCAGAGGCGCGTTGGCCACGGCGACACGGACGAGGAGCCAGGCGTACGGGACGCCGAGCGCGAGGCCGAGGGAGGCGCCGAGGACGCCGTACAGGCCGGCCTCCATGGTGATCGTGCGGCGCAGTGCTTCGCCGCCCAGGCCCAGCGCGCGCAACAGGCCGAACTCACGGGTCCGTTCGATCGTGGTCAGGCTGGTGGTGGCGGTGACGCCGACGACCGCGATGAGGACGGTCAGGGCGACAAGGCCGAGCGCGGTGACGCCCATCGTCTCGATGGTGGCCCGGGTATTGTCCCGGTCGTCCGCCAGGACGCTGATGGTGACGTCGTCCGGGTCGGGGACGTGTTCCCGTATCACGGTCTCCAGGGCCCGTTGCGCCTTGCCGCGGGCGGCGAGGCCGGACGTGGCGGCGTCGGCGAAGATGCCGCCGGTGCTTTCGGTGGCGCCCATGCGGGTGAGATCGGCGGGGACCACGAGGATGTCGGCCTGTCCCGGGCCGTCTTCGGGCAGCGTGGCGGCGACGGTCAGCCGGATGTTCCCCCGGCTCGACGTGACGGTGAACGAGTCGCCCGCCCGCACGCCGAATGCGTCGGCCACGCCGGACGCGACGACCGCGCTGCCAGGGCCCAGATCCGACAGGGATCCGGTGGCGGTGTCGATGTACCGGCCGGTGGGCAGGGCGCCCGGGTCCAGGTCCGACACCTCGTATTGGACGTGCGCGTCCTTGGGGCCCGCGGTGACCTGGACGGTCCGGTAGCCGGTGACGTGGGTGAGCTCGGGCAGTGCCGCGAACCGCCGTACGACAGCGGCGTCCAGGCCCTTGGCCTCGGACGTCACCCGAAAGTCGGCGGGGGCGTCGACGGCCTCGGTGCCCTGGTTGTAGGCGGTGAGACAGGCGACGGCGACCAGGGCGCCCGACACCAGGGCGACCCCGAGCGCGACGACGACGGAGACCGCCGCGGCCCGGCGCGGGGTACCGCCGACGCCGCTGACGGCGAGCCGGCCGGTGGTGCCGAGCCGGCGCAGCGGCCAGCCGGTCACCGCCAGGATGGGGCGGACCAGCAGGGGGCCCAGGACGACCAGCGCCAGGAAGGCCAGGCCCGCCGAGGCGACGGTGACCAGCATGCCGAGGCCCCGGTCGTAGTCCTGCTCGCCGGGCTCGGGGAGGTTGCGGAGCAGCAGGACGGCGAGTCCGGTGGCCGCGCCAGCGAGGACAACGCCGACGGCGAGGCGGCCGCCACCGATCCGGCGTTCGCCCGCGACGGTGCCCGCACTGCGCAGGGCCTGCAACGGCGAGACCCGGGCCGCCGACAGGGCGGGCGCGAGAACCGCTCCGACGCTGACGAGGATCGTCCCCACGACGACCAGCGCGGCGTCCGTGACGGGGAGACCCGGCGCCGACAGTTCCTGTCCGGTGAGGATACGGGCGGCCGACGGGGCGAGATGCCCGGCGCCCAACGCGAGCAGTACCCCGATGGTGCCGGCGACCGCGCCGACCAGGGCCCCTTCGGCGGCGAGCGCGGCCACCACCCGGCGCTGCGGGGCACCGATGGCGCGCAGCAGCGCCAACTGCCGCAGCCGCTGGGCGAAGACGATCCGGAAGGCGGAGGTGGCGACCAGGGCGGCGGCCCCGACAGCGACGGCGAGGAACACGGAGATCAACTGGAAGAGCTCGCGGAGGTCCCCGCCGACGGCCTCGCGCTCCTCCGCGGCACGTACGGCGCCGCCGGTGACGAGCTTCGCCTTCGCCGAGGCCTTGCCGGCCCCGTCGAGTGCGGCGCGCACCTGGCCCGTCAACTCGGCTTGCAAGACACCGGACTTGGCGACGATGTCGATGTGCTCGTAGCCCGGCAGGCCCGCGAAGGGGGCGATGAACGCGTCGGTGGTGTAGCCGCCGGACTGCTGCTCGGCGGTCGTGGTGCTCTTCACCACGCCGATGACCGTGACGGGGACCTTGACGGTCTTCTCCGCGTCCTTGGCGTCCGGGACCTTCATGGTCGTCCGAGTGCCGGGGGCGAGCCCCAGTTCCTCGGCCGCCCGGCGGTTGACGGCGAGTTCGCCAGCGCGTTCGGGGTAGCTGCCCTCGACCAGTTCGACCTGGGAGAGCGGGCCGGTGCCGGGGTCGGAGTGGAGTTCCAGCCAGTGCTGGGACGGGCCGGTGACGGGGGCGCCGGCGTTGACGCGTCCGACGGCCTCCGCCACCCCCGGCAGCGCGCGGATCCGCTGGAGCGCCGTGGCGCTGATGTTGCTGTCGCCGGCCATGGCGACCAGGTCCACGGCCTTCGTGGTGCCGCGGAAGTTGTCGAGGGTGGTGTTCGTGGTGATCTCCTGGGCCATGATCGTGGCGAAGACCACGAACGCGGCCACCAGGACCGACAGTCCCGTCGTCACCAACCGGCCCGGACGACGCAGGAGTTCGGCGAGCTGCGAGCCAAGAACACTGGCCCGCCACGGGGTGACCCGCTGCCAGGGGGTGCTCATCAGGCGGCCCTCCTCGGGTTTCGCAGGGCCAGCGTGACGTCAGCGCCGGACGCCGCGTCGACGTCGTCGACGATCCGGCCGTCGGCGAGGACGAGCACGCGGTCGGCGTGGGCGGCGGCGCGCGGGTCGTGCGTCACCATGACCACGGTCTGGCCGAGGTCTCGCACCGAGCGGCGCAGGAAGTCGAGGACCTCGGCGCCCGAGCGCGAGTCCAGGTTGCCGGTGGGCTCGTCGGCGAACAGCACGACGGGCTGGGCGAGCAACGCGCGGGCCAGGGCCACGCGCTGCTGCTGGCCGCCGGAGAGTTCGGACGGCCGGTGGGACATGCGGTCGCCGATGCCGAGGATGCCGACGAGGTGGTCCAGCAGGTCCCGGTCGAGGGGGCGGCCGGTCAGGGTGACGGGCAGGACGATGTTCTCCAGCGCCGTCAGCTGGGGCAGCAGGTTGAAGGACTGGAAGACGAAGCCGACCTTGTCACGCCGTACGCGGGTCAGCTCGCGGTCGGACATGCCCGTCAACTCGTCGTCGCCCAGGAAGACCTGGCCCGAGGTGGCGGAGTCGAGCCCTGCCAGGCAGTGCATGAGCGTGGACTTGCCCGAGCCCGAGGGGCCAGCGATGGCTGTGAACCGCGCACGGTCGAAGCCGACCGTCACCGAGTCCAGAGCCTTGATCTCCGCCTGCCCCTGCCGGTAGGTCTTGACCAGGTCGACGGCCGAGGCGATCCTGCCGTCGACAGCAGGGTGGTCCGTGGTGTGCGGGTTGGTCATGACATGAATTCCCTTCGCCGGGCCGGGTCAGGAGTTCAGCGACGGGAACGCGAGCGTGACCTTGGCGTCCGTGCAGTGGGAGTTGGCCTGGGCGGCGATGTGCAGCATGTCCTTCTTTGTCTGCTCCAAGGTCTCGCCCTTCGCCTTCGTGGCCATCCACCCCTCGTACTGGGCGATGTCGTAGCCGAGGTAGCCGTCCTTCATGTGCGCCCGGCGCAGCGTCGCCGTGTCCTTCTCCCACTTGTCGACGGCCTTCTTGTCGCCGGTGGGCAGCTTCTGTGCCTCGTCGATGATCTGCTGGGCCAGCGTGCAGTCGGCCTTCGAGGCCTGGCTGGGCAGGTTGCGCTCGTGCCACCAGTAACCGCCGGCGATGCCGACGCCGGTGAGAACCACGAGGGCGAGGGAGCCGATGACGATCGTCAGACGGTGACGTGGGCGTGCGGAAACGGACATGGTGGCCTCCGGGAACTCGATCCGATGCTTTTCGTCCGACGGTTTGCGTCCTGCTTTTTTGCGGACTTTCGCCGTTCGGTATGGATGGAATTCTCGAAGACCGGGCGCCTCTGCACATCGGATCGTGAACTGATCCGAGCATCGCGGGTCTGCGACCCGAGTGGGAGGTGGGGACTACGACCGTGGGCTGACAAGCCCCGAGTCGTAGGCGAAGATGACGGCCTGCACCCGGTCCCGCAGGTCCAGTTTGGTGAGGACCTTCCCGATGTGGGTCTTCACGGTGGCCTCCGCGATGAACAGGGCGGCCGCGATCTCGCCGTTGGACAGGCCCTCGGCGACCAGGCTGAGCACCTCCCGCTCGCGCAGGGTCAGTTGCTCCAGTCGCTCGTCGGTGCGGTCCGTGGGCGCGAGCTTTCCCGCGAACCGGTCCAGCAACTGGCGGGTGACGCGCGGCGACACGACGGACTCGCCGTCCGACACCACCCGGATCGCCGTCACGACCTCCTCCGGCGGGGTGTTCTTCAGCAGGAAGCCGCTCGCCCCGGCCTGCAGTGCGGCGAAGGCGTCCTCGTCAGTGTCGAAGGTGGTGAGCACCAAAACCCTCGGAGAACCATGGAGTTTGCTGAGCTGCCGGGTGGCCTCGACACCGTCCATGACGGGCATGCGGATGTCCATGATGACGACGTCCGCCCTGGTGTGGGCCAGCAGCGCGAGGGCGTCGGCGCCGTTCTCGGCCTCGCCGACGACTTCGATATCGTCCTGCGGGGCCAGCACCATCGCGAACCCCGCCCGGATCAGCGGCTGGTCGTCCACGACGACGACCCGTATCGGCCCGTCGCGCCCGTCCGTGTCCGTCGTACCGTCCGTCATGCCGTCTCTCGTCCCCTCGCTCATCCCGCCGTCCTCACCGAAGCCTCCTTGACGGGGATCGCCGCGTCGACTTGCCATCCCGCGCCCAGCCGCGGCCCGGCGGCGAACGTGCCGCCGGACACCTCCACCCGTTCGCGCATCCCCACCAGCCCGTTCCCGCCGCTGCGCCCCTCGGTCACGGCCCGCGAGCCGGTGAGCCTACCCGCCCCGTCGTCGACCACGCCGATCCGTATGACGTCCTTCTCGAACTGCAGGGCGATGGAGACCCGGGCGCCGGGCCCGGCGTGCCGCAGCACGTTGGTCAGACTCTCCTGGACGATCCGCAGCACTGTCAGCTCGTCAGCCGTGGACAGCCCGCCCCGCTCGCCCTCCACGACCAGATCCACCTCCAGGCCCGCCGCCCGGGCCCGCTCGGCGACCGTCTCCAGATCGTCCAGCGACACCCGGCGCCGGGCGGCTTTCGTGTCCGCCGCGTCGTCCTGCCCGACCGGGGACCGCCCAGTGCGCAGCACCTTCACGATCCGGTGCATGTCTTCCAGCGCGTCCCGGCCGGTGTCGCCGATGGCCCTCAGCGCCGAAGTCGCCTTCTCCGGGTCGGACTTGAGGACGTAACCGGCCCCGTCGGCCTGCAGGATCATCACGGCCAGACTGTGGGCCACCACATCGTGCAACTCTCGTGCGATCTCGGCCCGTTCCTCGGCGGCGGCGAGCTGTACCAGGTGCTCGCGCTCCCGCTCGGCGGTGGCGGCCCGCTCCTCCAGGCTGGCGACGTACAGCCGGCGCGTGCGCAGCACCATGGCCGTCAGCCACAGGGCCGAGAAGACACCGCCGTAAAGGGCCAGGCCGGCCGGGTCCGCGTAGTGGTCCTGCGTGTCGGGCAGACCGAACCCGGACTCCAGCACCACACCGAACAGCAGGATCGCCCCCGACGCCCAGATCTGCCAGGTCCGCCGGGCGTGGGTGACCACCGAGACCATCGCGATGAGCAGCGCCGCGTCGTAGGCCGCGGCGCCGGACGCCAGCGGGTCGTCCGGGTACTCGGCCAGCACGTACTGCACCAGCGCCAGCCCGCCGACCACCGTCATCATGGTCATCGGCCACCGTCGGCGGAACACCACGGCCAATGCCATCGACCAGCCGATGGTCTGGTCGTAGGACATGTTGTAGCTGTGGGCCAGGCGGACCACCAGCACCGCGAGGGCGATGTCGTACGCCGTGTGGACCCACGGCAAGGCCAGTATCCGGCGCACCATGCGCCACAGGCTACGGCACCGGTCCCGGGTTCGACGTAATTCGATGGCTTGGAGTACCTGGGTCTGCCCTGCGTGGACATGGGTGGGACCGCCTGGAGGGCGTTTCTCTGGGCGGTGGTATTCCTGCTGGTCAGCGGGGTGTGGGCTGGAGGCTAAGCTCCGGTTGGAATGGGTGACCTCTCAAGTCGCCCTGCCGAACCGGAGCTTCGATGTGCCGTCAGTCCGCCAGCGTCTGCCTGATCAAGTCGCCCTCCTCCCTACGGGCCATCTCGCAGTCGAACGCCCCATTGGCAACCGCGCTATTCGCACATCTGGGTTCGGCGAACCCACAGAATTAGGGCATCAGCGGGCGGACCAGGGGAAGATGCCGGCGATATGCATTCCTGCCAAGTGGAGGGTCGCGGTCTTCTCGTAGCGGGTGGCGATGCCTCGCAGTGCTTCAGGCGAAGGACAACCGCGGCGGTTCACCGCCCGCCGGTCAGGGTCGGGGCGCGTCTTCCTGGGCTCCGGAAGCGTCCACATCACAGGCCATGCACTCCACGGCACGAGCGCTGGCAGGGTTGTCATCAGGGCAGGAATGTCAAAACCCGACACCAGACCGGCGACATAACCCCGGGAGAGCCAGCCCCGAAGAGCGGCAGACGGTTCACGAGCCATCCGGCCCGGCGTCCTACGGCACGCTACGAGCGGCCAACCCGACCGCGTTCCGCTACCCCCATACAAGTCGGCGGTTCAGTGTGGGCATCTCGCTGAGTTCACTGCCGGCTCCCGGCCTGGGACGAGCCATAGGGGTTGGTGTGCACGTGCGCGCGCATCCCTTGCAGGCCGAACAGGACGAGAAGCTCCACTACGCGGCTGTCGGCGCTGCCCAGCCAGTGGGGCGAGGACGTGTCGAACTCGGCTGCCTCACCGGGCGGCAGTATCAGGTCACGCTCCCCGATCACGAGTCGCAGGCGTCCGTTGAGCACGTAGAGCCATTCGAAGCCTTCGTGGGTCTGCGGGGTCGGTTCGAGAGGTTCCGGCCGGGCGGGGATGATCATCTTGAACGCGTGCACACCGCCCGGTCGCCGGGACAGGGGCACGAAGGTCATGCCGAACCGGCTGATCGGCTTGAGGTGGATCCGGGGGTCGCCGGTGCGCGGGGCGCCGACGAGGTCGTCCAGCGGAACGTCGTAGATACGGGCCAGTGGCAGCAGCAGTTCCAGGCTCGGCCGGCGCTGCCCACTCTCCAGCCGGGACAAGGTGCTCTCCGACACGCCGGTCGTCGACGCGAGGTCGGCGAGGGTGATGCCGCGGTCACGACGCAGCGCACGAAGCCGTGGTCCCACCGCGTCGAGCACGTCGTCGTCCGTCGGGTGATCCATGAGACCCATCTTGCCATTACTGCAAGGTTTCGTGTCAGGTCGTGGTGCGCCTGGCAAGACTGAGCGCCTACCGACACAAGGAGTCTTGATGAGCACCACCGATGCGGTCGCCTTCTGGGACCGCGTCTACGCGGCCCGGTCGGCAGCCGGCAGCCGGCAACCCGCAGCCCAATGCTCGCCTCACCGAGACGGTAACGGGCCTGCCGCCCGGTGACGCGTTGGACCTCGGATGCGGCCACGGCGGCGACGCACTGTGGCTCGCCCGCCAGGGGTGGCAGGTCACAGCCGCCGACATCTCGGCCGTGGCGGTCGAGCGACTCGCCGCCCTCGCCCGCTCACACGGCCTGGGCGACCGCGTCACCGCGGTGCGGCACGACTTGCACACGTCCTTCCCGTCCAGCGGATTCGACCTGATCTGTGCCCACTACCTGCACACCCCCTTCGACCTGGACCGGGCGACCGTACTGCGCTCGGCCGCGCACGCACTGCACCCGGGCGGGCGGCTGCTGGTCGTCGACCACGGCTCGGCCGCGCCGTGGTCGTGGAACCAGGACCCCGATACCCGGTACCCGAGCCCGCAGGAGGTCGCCGCTGGTATCGATCTGGCCCCAGAGACATGGACGGTCGAGCGGGCCGACGCACCCCGGCGGACCGCGACCGGACCAGACGGGCGCACTGCCGAGGTCACCGACCATGTCCTCCTCATCCGCCGCACCACCTGACCCGGTGGCCGGCACCCGCCTCGACAAAGGAAGCGAGACCCCAGTGCCCAACACCACAACACGCCGCAACCGCCGCCGCGACACCCCGCCGCCCCGGACCGGAGGCAACGAGACCGAGATCCTGCGCGGATTCCTCGACTACCTCCGGACCTCGCTCGCCGCGAAGGTGGACGGCGCCCCCGAGCCGCAGGTGCGCACAGCCACGGTGCCGTCGGGCACGAACCTGCTCGGCCTGCTCAACCACCTGACGTTCGTCGAGCGTTCGATGTTCCTCGGGGACGACGTCACCGACTGGCAGGCGACATTCCAAGCCGCACCGGCGGACAGCGCGGCAGATGTCGTCACCCGCTACCGAGACGCGGTCAAGCACGCGAACGACGTTCTCGACCGGTGCACCGATCTCGGCGCACCGGTCCCCCGACCACGGCCGGACCGCCCCGCTCCCAGCATCCGCTGGGCACTCACACACATGATCGAGGAGACCGGCCGGCACGCGGGCCACGCCGACATCCTCCGCGAACTCATCGACGGCACGACCGGCCGCTGACCCACCCTCTCCAGGACGGAAGCACATGATCACAGAACTACGGCCGCCACGCCGCTCCCTGCGTTCCGTGCACACGGCGGCAACCGTGATGCTCACCCTCCTGCTCACGATCGCCGCCACAGCCTGTTCCACCGCCGCCTCCACGTCGGCAGCCTGTGCTGATGTTCCCGCCTACGCCGCCGCCACCCAGGACGATCCCCGGTTCCAAGAGACCTTCCGGCACAAGTTCGCCGACGTCGACGGCGTCCGTATGCACTACGTGAAGGGCGGCAGCGGCACACCGGTCGTGCTGATACACGGTTGGCCACAGACCTGGTTCGGCTGGTGGCCGATCATGCCGGAACTCGCCAAGCGCCACACCGTCTACGCCGTCGACCTTCCCGGACTGGGCGACAGCACCGGCTCACCCACCGGCTACGACAAAGCCACGCTGGCGCGGTACGTTCACAAGCTGATTGCCACTCGGCTCGGGGTGCGTGATGCCCGTGTCATCGGGCACGATTTCGGTGCCGCAGTGGCATTCCAGTACGCCAGCCAATTCCCCGACGACACCGCACGCCTCGGCTACCTCGACCTGCCGCTTCCGGGGCCCGCGATCGATGCACGCACCTACCGCTCGCTGAGTTGGCACATCGCCTTTCAATCCCAGCGACGAGTCCCCGAGGCGGTCGTGCATGATGATGTCCGCGAGTACCTGGCACTGTTCTATCCCCAGGTCTCGTTCGGTGGAACGGCGTTCGGTGGCACCTCCGACCGGTCCCCGTTCACCGGCGCCGAGATCGACGAGTACGCACGAACTTACAGTCGGCCCAACGTCCTGTCGGGCGGCTTCGAGCTCTACCGCGCCCTCGACAAAGACGTCCGGGACACCGTGGCAACAGCACCGGTGCGTGTCCCGACCCTGCTCATGACCGCCCAAGGGCAACTCGAAGCGATCCAGCGCACAGTCGCCCCGCGCATGACCAACATCGTGCGGGCGGTGGACGTGCCGAAAGCCGGGCACTGGCTCGTCGAGGAAAACCCTCGGTTCGTCACCGCCGAGCTGTTGCGTTTCCTCGACGGATGACCACGTTACCAAAGCGGCACCGTTCGGCATGGGCGGCAGTACCCACTCTGCCGGGGACCGTACAGACCCCCGAATTGCGTGATCGCTGACCTTCCCGGTCTTGCGGTTGATGCCCACCTCTCGGCAGGGGCCGAGTTGCTCATTCCCTGGGCCATGAGCTGAAGGTATTGGCCACGCTTCTCTGCGAGCGGAGCAGGTCCACGCGATTTACATGTCCGGCGCGGCTTGGTCATTGCAACACCCCTCACGGCCGGGCGGGTCAGTCGGTGCCGACCGCGCGCAGGCCGGGCTGGGGGAGGCGGCCGCCTTGGTGGTGGGGGGCGGTGGAGTGGCGGACGACGAGTTCGGGTTCGTGGAGGAGTTCTTTGGGGGTGGGGTTGGTGCCGTTGATCTGGTTGGCGAGGAGGGTGACGGCGGCGCGGGACATGGCTTCGATGGGTTGGCGGAGTGTGGTCAGGGGCGGGTCGGTGTAGTTCATGAAGGCGGAGTCGTCGTAGCCGACGACGGACAGGTCGTGGGGGACGGTGAGTCCTTGGCGGCGGGCGGCGCGGATGGCGCCGAGTGCGAGGACGTCGCTGCCGCAGATGAGTGCAGTGATGCCAGTGGTCAGGAGTTCGGTGGCGACGGCCTGGCCGCCTTCGAAGGAGAAGAGGGCGTTGCCGATGGGGTGCGCGGCCTTACCCGCCGCCGAGCGTGCGGCCAGCGTGGTGAAGGCGGCGGCCTTACGACGCGACGGCGTGTGGTCGGCGGGGCCGACCATCAGGCCGATACGGGTGTGGCCGAGCGACGACAGATGCGCGTACGCCTGCTGCACCGCCGCCACATCATCCGTCGACACCTGCGGAAAACCGAGCGTCCGGACCGTTCTGCGGTCCAGCCGGTCCTGGTACCGTTCGGCGGGCCGGTACGCGCCGCGGTGCGCGGGGACCGGCCGGTCGAGCGGCCGGGCTGGGGACCTGTCGGGCTGGGGCTCCGTCTGGATCGCCGCGTAGTCGACCGCGGCGTTGAGCAGGACGACGGGCACACCCCGTCGCAGGAGCGCGCCGTACTCCTCGGCGCTCAGGCCGCCGCAGAAGATGACGCCGGAGACCTGCTGGTCCAGCAGCATCGTCACGTACTCGGCCTCGGTCAGCCCGCCCGCGGTGCGGGTGCAGAGCACGGGGGTGAAGCCGAGCTGGACCAAGGCGCCCCCGGCGACCTCCGCGAGCGCGGGGAAGATCGGGTTCTGCAGCTCGGGCAGTACCAGACCCACCAACCGGGCCCGTACACCCCGCAGTTGGGTCGGCCGCTCGTAGCCAAGCACGTCCAGCGCGGTCAGCACCGCCTGCCGGGTGCTGTCAGAGACGCCCGGCTTGCCGTTCAGCACCCGGCTCACCGTCGCCTCGCTGACGCCCACCCGCTTGGCCACTTCGGCAAGTCTCCGAGTCATGAAGCTGTCTGCTTTCTCCGTGGGGCCGGGTCGAGTTGTTCTGGTGAGCCGGTCAGCGCTGCCGCAGCCATACGGTTGTGTCGTTCGGCAGTTCTCCTGTGCCCGGGTCGAATCCCGGGTCGCTGGCGAGGACGAATTCTGCGTCTGCGGGCAGGGGCGCGGCCCCACCGGAGAGGTTGGCCAGGCAGAAGAAGCCGTCGCCGCGGGCGAAGCCCAGGACGCCGGGAGCGTTTCCGGGCAGCCAGCGGAAGTCCGCGCCGCGCAGCCCCCGCTCGCGGCGGCGCAGTCCCAGGGCGGTGCGGTAGAAGGTCAGCATCGAGCCGGGCCTGCCGTCCTGCGCCTGTGCGGTGTACGCGGCCCACAGCTTCGGCTGCGGCAGCCACGGCGGCGCGGTGGCGCCCTCGGGGCTGAAGCCGAACGGCGGCCGCTCGCCCGACCAGGGCAGCGGCACCCGGCAGCCGTCACGGCCGATGTCGGTGCCGCCGGTGCGGTGGAAGATCGGGTCCTGGCGCAGCTCGTCGGGGATGTCCTCGACCTCCCAAAGCCCCAGCTCCTCGCCCTGGTAGAGGTAGCAGCCGCCGGGCAGCGCCAGGTCGAGCAGCAGCGCGGCCCGCGCCCTGCGGGTGCCCAGCTCCAGGTCGGTGGGCACCTGGTGCTGGCGCAGCGCGAGACCGAAGGAGGTGTCGGAGCGGCCGTAGCGGGTGACGTGCCGGGTGACGTCGTGGTTGGACAGTACCCAGCTCGCCGGGGCGCCGACCGAGGAGTGCGCGGCCTGCGTCGCGTCGATGACCCGGCGCAGATCGGCCGCGTCCCAGGGGCAGTTGAGGTAGTCGAAGTTGAAGGCGCTGTGCATCTCGTCTGGCCGCAGATAGTGCGCGAACCGTACCGGGTCGGCGAGCCACACCTCGCCGATCAGCGCGCGCGGCTGCTCGTAGCCGTCGGCGAGCGCCCGCCAGGCGCGGTAGATGTCGTGCACGTCGTCGCGGTCGATGTACGGGTGCGGTACCGGCGGCGCGTCCGGGTCGAAGTCCGGCAGCGCCGGGTCCTTGGCGGGCATGGTCGCGGAGTCGATGCGGACGCCGTCCGCCCCGCGGTCGAACCAGAACCGCAGCACGCTCTCGTGCTCCTCGCGGACCTTGGAGTTGTTCCAGTTCAGGTCGGGCTGCTCCGGCGCGAACAGGTGCAGATACCACTCGCCGGGCGTGCCGTCCGGGTTGACCGTACGGGTCCAGGCCGGGCCGCCGAAGACGGACTGCCAGTCGTTGGGCGGCAGTTCACCGTCCTCGCCGCGGCCGGGCAAGAACCAGAACAGGTCGCGGGCCTCGGCGCCGGGGCCCGCGGCGACCGCCTCCTGGAACCAGGCGTGCTGGTCCGAGACATGGTTCGGCACCACATCGACGACGATCTTCAGGCCGAGCGCGTGGGCCTCGGCGATCAGCGCCTCGGCCTGCTCCAGCGTGCCGAAGGCGGGGTCGATGCGCCGGTAGTCGGCGACGTCGTATCCGGCGTCGGCCTGCGGCGAGGCATACCAGGGGCTGAACCACAGGGCGTCCACGCCGAGTTCGGCCAGATACGGCAGGCGCGCGCGGACACCGGTCAGGTCGCCGATCCCGTCGCCGTCGCCGTCGGCGAAGGAGCGTGGGTAGACCTGGTAGATGACGGCCTCACGCCACCACTCGGCGTGCCCGGCGGGCTCGGTGCGCGCGGCGGACGCGGTGCGTATGGAGGACGGCTCGGCTGCGACGGGCTGATCGGCCACGGGGGCGGGCTCCTTTGAGCGAAGGGGGCGAGTATGCGGATAAAGGGGGCAGAATGACGGGGAGATGGGCAGGGCGTGCCGCTGCCGCGGCAGTCGGCGGCGGCTGGGGACGTCCGGGTCAGCCCTTGAGCGCTCCCGCGGACAGGCCGCCGAGGATGTGCCGCTGGAAGAAGAGGAACAGCACGATCATCGGTACCGCCGCGATGGACAGGCCGGCGATCATCTCGGTCGGTGGCACCTGGGTGGTGGAGGTGGACAACCGGTGCAGCGCGACGGACAGCGTCTGTTTGTCCGGGTCCTGGAGCACCAGCAGCGGCCACAGGAAGTCTTTCCACATCCCGACGACCGCGAAGATCGAGATCACCGCGAGCACCGGACGTGACAGCGGCAGCACCACCCGCAGCAGCGTCTGCAGCCGGGACGCCCCGTCGATGCTGGCGGCGTCGAGGAATTCCTGCGGTATCTGGTCGAAGAAGCGCCGCAGCACGTAAATGTTGAAGGCGTTGGCCGCGCCCGGCAGCCACAGCGCCCAGGGCGTGTTGAGCAGGTTCAGGTGCAGCAGCGGCAGGTCGGAAACGGTCAGATACGCGGGCACCAGCAGCGCGGCGGCCGGCAGCATCAGGCTGGCGAGCATCCCGGCGAAGATCACCTTGCCGAAGGCGGGCCGCAGTTTGGACAGCGCGTAGGCGGCGCACACGTCCACCGCGATCTGGATCAGCCAGCCACCGGACGCGTACCAGACGGTGTTGAGGAAGAAGTGCGCGATGTCCATCTGCGTCCACGCGTCCTTGTACGCGGTGACGTGCACGGACTTCGGCAGCAGCGTCGGGGTCTGCGCGGCGAATTCGCGCGGGGTCTCCAGCGCCGAACTCGCCATCCAGTACAGAGGGAAGAGGAACGCCGCCGCGAACAGCACGGTGGTGAGGGTCAGCACCGTGAAGTACGCGGCGCGGTAGCGCGGCCTGGCCAGCTCCTGGTCGGAGATCAGGCTGCGGGGCGCCGCGGATTTGGAGTCAGTGGTCATGGTCTCAGTCCGATTCGCGGGTGAGCCGCAGATACAGCGCGGAGAAGACGCCGAGCACGGCGAACAGCAGCACGCTCATCGACGCTGCGAGCCCGAAGTCGTTGTTGACGGCGAAGGCGTAGCGGTAGATCAGCGTCATCACGGTGATGGTCGACGGGTCGGTGAAACCGGTCAGCTGGAACGGCTCGATGAAGGCCTGCATCGTCGAGACGATCTGGAGCAGCAGCAGGACCAGCATGATGAACCGCATCTGCGGCAGGGTCACGTACCGCAGCCGGGCCCAGATGCCGGCGCCGTCCAGCTCCGCGGCCTCGAACAGCTCGCCGGGGATGGCCTGGAGCGCCGCCAGGTACATCAGTGTCGCGCCGCCCATGTTGGACCAGGTCGACACCAGCACCAGCGAGATCATCGCGGTGTGCGGTGACTGGATCCACTGCGAGGTGGGCAGGTGCGCGCCGCGCAGTGCGGTGTTGAACAGGCCGTCGCCGGGGTCGTAGAAGAACTGCCAGAGCATCACGCTGACGATCGGTGGCAGCATCACCGGCAGGTACACCGCGATGCGGAAGTACGCCTTGAAGTGCCGCAGTTCATTGAGCAGCACCGCGATCACGAACGGCACCGCGTAGCCGAGCAACAGCGCGAGCCCGGTGAATTCGGCGGTGTTCTTCCACGCCGTCCAGAACAGCGGGTCGGCGAAGAGGTGGTGGTAGTTGGCCAGGCCCACCCACTGCGGGTCGGTGATCAGGTTGTCCTGCTGGAAGCTGAGGATCACGCCCCGGACCAGCGGGTACCACGAGAACACCGCGAAGCAGACGATGCCGGCCGCCATGAAGGCGTACGCCAGGGCGTTGTCGGCGATCCGGCGGCGCAGCCGGGCGTGCCGCGCGGTGCGTGTCCCGGCGCGGTCGCGTGGCGGCGCTGCGGGGGAGCCGGGGCGGCGGGGGGCCAGGGAGGTGGCCATGGGATCTCCTTGTTCGGCGCCCGCGGGCCGCGCCGGTCGTCAGGGTTCGGCGGGCCCGCGGGCATCCAGGGGTCGGGTCCGGGCGGGCGGCGCTACTGGGCCGCGAGCAGGGAGTCGACCTGCTGGGAGGCGTTCGACAGCAGGGAGCCGATGTCGGCGTTCTTGTCGGTGAGCACCTTGGCCATGGCAGTGTCCAGCACGGCGTAGATCTGCTGGGCCTTCGGCGGCTCGAGCACCAGGGGTATCCCTGTGATGGTCTGCTGGAACGGCGCGTAGTTGGCGACCGGCACATTGGCGTACTTGGCGTCGGCGGCGGTCTTGGTCTGCGCGGCGGCGCCGGTCCAGATGTTCGGCTCGGGCAGGCCGACCGGCTGCTTGGCCTCGGACGCGCGCTGCGAGCCGAGGGTGATGCGGTCGGGGTTCTCGTACTTGAAGGTCACCCAGGCCATGGCGGCCTTGATCTGGTCGGGGGTGTCCTTGGGGTTGAACATGAACCCGCCGCCGCCGGCCAGTGTGCCCTTGCCGCCGGGGATCGGGCCGAGCCCGTAGTCCTTCGGGTCTCCCTTGTACTGGGCGGCGATGGTGGGGATGTTGTCCGAGGTCGCGAGGTACATACCGAGCTTGCCCGAGCCCATCATCTGCAGCAGGTCGGCCCATTCGAGCAGCTGGCGCTGGCCCATCGAGTCGTCGGTCCAGCGCATGTCGTGCAGTTGCTGGAGGACCGCCTTGCCGGTGGCGTTGTCGAAGTCGGCCTTCCAGGTGCCGTCGGACCGCTGCTTGGCGACGGTGCCGCCGCGCGAGTACATCTCGGCGGTGAAGTGCCAGCCGCCGGTGTTGGACTTGCTGTAGTCGCCGTAGCCGACGGTGCCCTTGCCGAGCGCGGCGATCTTCTTGGCGTCCGCGCGGACCTCGTCCCAGGTCGTCGGCGGCTTGTCCGGGTCGAGCCCGGCCTGCTTGAACAGCGCGCGGTTGTAGACGAGGCCCATCGAGTAGTTGCCCTCGGGCAGGCCGTAGGTGTGTCCATTGGCGTCCTGGAACACCTTGCGCAGCTGCGGCTTGACCTGGTTCACGGCCGGGAACTGCGACAGGTACGGCGTGATGTCGGCGGCCTGGTGCTTGGCTATCAGCCCCGCCGGATCGGTGTAGTAGACGTAGAAGGCGTTCTCGAGCTGGCCGCCCGCCAGCTTGGTGGAGAAGGTCTGCGGGTCCATCTGGCCCTCGTGCGGCACCACCTTGATCTTCGGGTGGAGCTTCTCGAAGGCGGCGACGTCCTCCAGGAAGATCTTCCGGTTCACGGGGTCGGTCTTGGCAGGCATGTCGTTCACCGTGATGGTGACGGTGCCGTCGGCGGATTTCGAAGAGCTGGAGGAGCCGCCGCAGGCGCTCACCACAAGGGTGAGTCCGGCGGCCGTGGCGACGGCGAGGGCTGTGCGGGCTCTGCTGCCCGCCGGGAAACCGGTCATGAATCGTCCCTGGTCATGAGGGTGATGGAGGGGGCGGCCGCTCCCCGAGGTGACGCACAAGCTACGTCGACCTCACCAGGCGCGCAATGGAGAAACACATTTACGCAAAAACGATACGGTCTTGTCGTCATGGAACGCAATGAGCGCAAACTCAATGCATAAAATCCACGGCCGAGTGCGGTTATAGTGCGCTCATGGTACGCAAACTCGTGCAGGTGGCCCAGAAGGTCGGGGTCAGCGAGGCGACGGTGAGCCGGGTGCTGAATGGCAAGCCGGGCGTCTCTGACAGCACGCGGCAGGCGGTGCTGACGGCCCTGGACGTGCTGGGCTACGAGCGGCCGACCCAACTGCGGGGTGTACGGGCCCGGTTGGTGGGTCTGGTGCTGCCCGAGCTGCAGAATCCGATCTTCCCCGCGCTCGCGGAGGTCGCCGGCGGCGCGCTGGTGCAGCTCGGCTTCACGCCCGTGCTGTGCACCAGGTCGGCCGGCGGGCTGACCGAGGCCGAGTACGTGACGATGCTGCTCGACCAGCAGGTCTCCGGCGTCATCTTCTGCGGCGGCCTCACCGAGGACGAGAGCGCGACGCTGAAGGAACGCGGCGTGCCGGTGGTGATGCTCAACGCCGCCGTCGACCACGGCGGTCTTCCGCAGGTGTCGACGGATGATGTGGCGGCGGTGCAGCAGGCGTACGCGCATCTGTCGTCGCTCGGCCACACCCGTATCGGCCTGATGGTCGGCCCCGCCGACCACACGCCCTCCCACCGCAAGGCCGCCGCCTTCACCACGCTGGCCGCACGCTCGGCGGCGGGTAAGGCCGCGCATCCGATCGGCCACGCGATCTTCTCCTTCGAAGGCGGCCAGGCCGTCGCCACCGAACTCCTGACCACCGGCATCACCGCACTCATCTGCGGCAGCGACGTCCTCGCCCTCGGCGCCATCCGCGCCGCCCGCCGCCAAGGACTCACCGTCCCCCACGACCTGTCCGTCGTCGGCTACGACGACTCCGCCTTCATGAACTACACCGACCCACCCCTGACCACACTCCGCCAACCCATCGAAGCCATGTCCCGCGCCGCCGTCACCCTCCTCGCCAACCAGATCAACGGCACCAACCCCACCCCCAAAGAACTCCTCCACGAACCCGAACTGGTGGTACGGCTGTCGACGGCCCCGGCTTCGGCACGGTAGTAGGGGTCCGGAAAACGGGGGGCGGGGCGCCCCCGGGCCCCGGAATCCCGAGCAAGAAACCGACGGAAAAGCTTCACCGTATTCACCTGCGGCTGCCGCATACCCGCCCCGGCGGCGTCATCTGCACAGGTCAACACCGTGCCGGGGGCGGCAGGCGAATTTCGTACGGGGAAGGCCGCATTCCGTGGGATCGCCCTCGCTCATTGCACCGGGGTTAACGCGGGGCTACGGTGCGGCTCACTCAGCACCCCCCTTCTTGCTGCGGAGCCCATTCATGCCCGACACATCCCGGGGCACACGTCTGCCCAGAACCGCGCCTGCCGCGATAGTCGCGCTGCTCGCCCTGCTGGCCGCCCTCGTCAGCTGGACCGCGCTGCGCGCCTCGGCGTCCACCGGCACTGTCTACGAAGCGGAGTCGGCCGCCCTGTCCGGCGGCGCCGTGACCGCCTCCGACCACACCGGATTCACCGGCAGCGGTTTCGTCGGCGGTTACACCGACGGCAACAAGGGCGCGGCCGCGACCACCTTCTCCGTGACAGCGGCGAACGCCGGCGGTTATGTCTCCACCCTGCGCTACGCCAACGGCACCACCGCCGCGCAGACCCTCTCGGTGTACGTCAACGGTGCCAAGGTCACCCAGGTGTCGCTGCCCGCGACCGCGGACTGGAACACCTGGGGCACCTTCGCCACCCCCGTCACCCTGGCCTCAGGACACGACACCGTCGCGTACCGCTTCGACAGCGGCGACAGCGGCAACGTCAATCTCGACAACATCACCCTCGCCGGTGTCCCGGCCCCGGCCGATGGGCAGTACGAGGCCGAGTCGGCGGCGCTGTCCGGCGGGACCGTGGTCGCCTCCGACCACACCGGCTTCACGGGCAGCGGTTTCGTCGGCGGTTACACCGACGGCAACAAGGGCGCCGCCGCGACCACCTTCTCCGTGACGGCCGCGAGCGCCGGCAGCGCGCCGGTCGCCCTGCGCTACGCCAACGGCACCGGGTCAACCCGCACCCTGTCGGTCTACGTCAACGACACCAAGGCCGTCACGACGTCGCTGCCCGCGACCGCCGACTGGAACACCTGGGCCTCCGTCACCGAGAGCCTGACGCTGAAGTCCGGCGCCAACACCGTCGCGTACCGCTTCGACAGCTCCGATAACGGCAACGTCAACATCGACAGCATCACCGTCGGCACCACGACCACCACCCCGCCGACGACACCTCCCACCACGCCCCCGGCCGGTGACGGCCAGACGTACGACGCGGCCACCGCGTTCTTCACCGGCGGCCCCTCGGTCGGCACCTCGATCTCCGGCTACGCCGGCAGCGGCTATCTGACCGGCTTCACCGCCCAGGGCGCCCAGACGCAGATCGACACCGCCGTCCCGTCGACGGGTACGTACTCCGTCTCCGTCGCGTACGCCAATTCCAGCGGCTCCGCCCAGACCCTCTCGCTCTACCTCAACGGCATCAAGAACTCCCAGGTCAGCCTGCCCGCGGGCAGCGGCTGGCTGACCGTCGCCAAGTCCGTCACGCTGCGCTCCGGCGTCAATCTGGTCGGCCTCCAGCACGACTCCGGCGACACAGGCAATGTCGCCGTGGACGGTGTCTCGGTCGACGGCGGCACCGCGCTCGCCACCCAGGGCGCGACGCTCCCGTACACCGAATACCGCGCCGCCGACGCCGCCACCAACGGCAGTGTGCTGCCGGTCAGCCGCGCGTACCCCTCGCTCAGCGCCGAGGCCACGGGGCGCAGCGCCGTGCAGCTCACCGGCACCGGGAGGTACGTCCAGATCACCCTGACCAAGCCCGCCAACTCCGTGGTCGTGCGCTACTCCATCCCCGACACCGCCGACGGATCGCCCGTCACCGCGCCGCTCGCCCTGTACTCCGGCAGCACCAAGGTCACCGACCTGACGCTGACCAACAAGTACGCCTGGCTGTACGGCGCCGGCTACTACGACACCAACAACCCCGGTGACGGCACCGGCCACCACTTCTACGACGACGTCCGCTACAAGAACTCCACCACCTGGCCCGCCGGAACCGTCCTGAAGTTCCAGAAGGACAGCACCGCGGGCGGCACCTTCACGATCGACACCGTCGACACCGAACTGGTCGACGCGGCCGACGCGATGCCCGCCGGTTATGTCTCGGCGGCGACGTACGGCGTGAACCCCGGCGGCGACGTCACCTCGGTGCTCAACAGCGCGCTCAGCCAGCTCTCCGGCACCGGCCAGGGCCTGTGGCTGCCGGCCGGCACGTACAACATCTCCGGCCGCGTCAGCCTCAGCAATGTCTCGCTGCGCGGCGCCGGCCAGTGGTACACCACCCTCCAGTCCACCGCCGAGAACGGCGCCGGCGGTCTGTACGCGACCGGCGGGCGCAACCAGATCGCCGACCTGTCGATCTTCGGCGACCACACCTTCCGCAACAACGACCAGGGCGCGCCCGCCATCGAGGGCGCCTTCACCTCCGGCTCGCTGATCCTCAATGTGTGGATGGAGCACGCCAAGGTCGGCCTGTGGGCGGTACCCGGCACCGGCCTCGACGTCTCCGGCGTCCGCGCCCGCGACATCTATGCCGACGGCATCCACGTGCACGGCGGCTCGTCCGGTACCCGTGTCGAGCAGTCCAACGTCCGCAACACCGGTGACGACAACATCGCCCTGGACACCGAGGACGGCAACGTCACCAGCTGCACCGTCTCCCACAACACCGCGCAGTCGCCGATCCAGGCGGGCGGCATCGGCGTCTACGGCGGCGGCGACAACGTCGTGGAGAACAACGCCGTCAGCGACACCGTCGCCTTCGGCTCCGGCATCAACGTCAGCACTGCCTTCGGCTCCAACTTCACCGGTCCCACCACCGTCCGCGACAACGTCCTGACCCGCGCCGGCTCCCACAACTACAACTGGAACTCCGACATCGGCGCCCTGTGGATCTTCGCCGACGCCAAGGGCGACATCACCCAGCCGGTCATCGTCACGGGCAACACCATTCAGGACAGCTCCTACCAGGCCGTCCTGCTCTCCTATGCCCACCAGATCAGCAATCTGACCCTCGACCACGACACCATCACCGGCGCCGGCACCTTCGGCTTCGACATCAACAACGTCACCGGCAGCATGACAGTCAGCAACACCACCGTCAGCGGCACGGGCTCCGCCGCCCTGAACAACCCCGGTACCTACACAATCATCCGAGGCCCGGGCAACTCCGGCTTCTGACCCGCTCCCGCGGGAACCCCTAGCAAGAGGCCCGGCCGCGCGCAACACCCCGCGGCCGGGCCTCTACGTACCGGCCGCCGGAAAGCCGTACCCCTTCGCACCGGGCCGCCAACTCGTGCTGACGGGGGCCACGCACCTGCCCACGGCTGCTGATGCGCCGCGATGCAACACGCATCGTCCTCGACGCGATCCGCCACGCCCAAGAGCACATACCTCGCCGTTTCACCTGTGTGGGGCCGGGTTCTGGGCCGTAGCGCAAAAGTGCCCTCCTGAGCTGCGACGATGAACCTTGTCAAGGGGTTCTGTCGGTCCAGGCGGAGTCACTTTCTGCGTGCAGGGTATCGGTTTCGTCCCAAGCTCCATGTCTCCGCCGACGGTTCGGAGGTGGTCGGTCACGCCGGGGCACGGCTGGTGGCCGATCTTGCCGGTGCCACTGGGCTGACCAGCGCGTTTTCCACCGCCCTCAGGTCCCTTCGGCCACGCGGCACTGGTCATGGCCCGGGCCGGATCGCTATCGCCTCGCGGTCATGCTGGCTGATGGGGCGGTGGCGATCCGGGCCAGCGGCAAACCCGCACCCAACAAGCCGAAGGAGCTGACGATCCGCACCGCAACCTGGCTGATCACCTCGCACCCGGACCGCCAGGAGGAGAGCGGCATGCTCAAGCTTAAGAAGCTGCTGGCCCGCTGCCCCGAACTGGACGCCGTCGCCGCCTGCGTCCGCTCCTTCGCCGCGATGATGACCGAACGCCGCGGTAACGACCTCGCCGGTTGGCTCACCAGCGCTGAGAACACCGGCCTCAAGCCGCTGTGCAGCCTGGCCCGCGGCCTGCGCCAGGACTTCGACGCCGTCACCGCCGGACTCACCCTGGACTGGATACGGCTTCGTCATCTTCCCATCGCTGCTCTCGCCGGAACTGCAGAAGGGGTGTCGTCAGCTTTGACAGAGCATCAGATGATCAAGAGGGAAATCCGCGCCCTGAACCTATGAATCCACGAGCGGAGGACCGGATCGGCCCGTCACGTGCGGGCCTGGTCGAGTATTTTCTTATTGATCATCTGACGCTCCATCAAAGTTGACAACGCCGCGAGATGATCTCGACCGGGTACCGGTGCCCCTTGTATGACGGCGGCACCAACGACATGGCCGACCCCTCCAGTATGATCAACCCGAAGATCATCCCACCCCGCCCAACCAACGTGACAACGCTCGCGGTCAAGCTGATTTGCGGAGCAAGAAGAACAGGCTCGGGCCGAAGTCGAGAGAGGCGAGGGAGGCCTGGAGAGTACGCTCCACGGCGAGCAGCGCGCGAGTAGGAAGAGCACGCTTAAGGCTGGGGCTACGGAGATTGGACACCGAGAGCTTGCGATCGACACGAAGGCCCACGGCCGCGAACTGTTCGACGACAGTGGCAGGATGATGGTTGACGAAGGGGATGCTGCCCTCCTCCCGCTTACTGGCAGAACGAATGTCGACGGAATTATGCGGGAGGCGCTGCCCCTTGGTGAGGTAGCGGACCTTGTTTACCGCGTGGGCAAGGTTGGCCACCTCGATGATGGCTGTGCCACCGGGCCGGAGAACGCGGGAGACCTCCTTAAGGGTCGGTTCTGGGTCAGGGAGGTGGTGCATGACCCGGATCATGGTCAGCAAGTCGACGTCGGAGTCGGGAAGACCCAGTTCGCCGACGCGCATGAGCCGCGGATGGATACGCGGATGGCCCTGCAGATGATGGCTGGCGGCGTCGAGCTGTTTCTGACTGGGGTCGAGCAGCGTGACCTTTTCGGCATACTGCTCCAGAAGCAGGCTGAGCCTGCCGAAGCCGCCGCCCACGTCGGCGGCGTGGGCGCAGGAGATATCCCCCAGCAGGCGTTTTAGCGCAATCGTCTCGGCGCCATGCTCATAGTCGCGGCCCTCCCAGTACTGGACGTAATCCTCGTCCGCAGCGTCGTACTGGTTGGCCTGCTCGGGGCTCTGGGGAAAGGCGCCGTCTTCGAAGGGGAGGGACATGATTCAGACCTCGTTTTCTCGGAGAATCGTGGGGGCGCCGCCTGCCGCATGCCGCCAGGCCTCAAGGCACACGTTGCGGACAGTGCCGAGCTCCACAACGGAGAGGTCCACACGGATCCAGCCAGGCCGCAGGCGGGCACTGACCGGCTTGCGGTGCGTGCCAGCGCGTGAAACGAGTCGCAGCCAATGACTCATGTGGACGCGAACAGTCACGTGAGTGCCCGGACCGTCGACCGTCACAAACGCCTTACGTCCCACGAGATACAAATGCATTCCCCAGCCGGGAACCTCGAACACCCCCGGTAGGGGCAGCATTACAGAACGTATCGATTCCTCGCTGACCATCGGCCCTCCTTTCTCGCCTCACTGTTCTCAGCACTTTCTCGCCGTTCGGTACGGATGAAATTCTCGAAGACCGGGCGGTTCGGCACATCGGATCGTGAACTGATCCGTGCGCCGCGGTTCTGCGACCGGGGTGGCAGGCGGGGACTACGACCGTGGTCTG
This sequence comes from Streptomyces sp. NPDC051976, assembly GCF_040680795.1. Classification (NCBI taxonomy): domain Bacteria; kingdom Bacillati; phylum Actinomycetota; class Actinomycetes; order Kitasatosporales; family Streptomycetaceae; genus Streptomyces; species Streptomyces sp. NPDC051976. The sequence goes on along the minus strand of NZ_JBFAXL010000052.1, from coordinate 1,728 downwards.
ACACGGCAGCTGTAGTTGCGGTCATGGCTGGTCTTGGAGTGTGGGTCGGCGCTGGTGGCAGGCTTGAGCCAGGGCCTGATGATGGTGACGCCAGACCATCCGGTGCAGGACGGGTTCCGTCTCCCGGACGGGTGGAGTGAGGACGAATGCCCTGAGCAGCCGGACGAGTTCGGGGCAGGTCAGCGGGACAAGCCGAACTGGACCTGCGAGCTGGCGGTGGTCGTGGCAGCGGCTGTGAGTGCGAGGACGGCGGCGATCAGGGAGAACAGTGACCAGCGCATCCAAGAGTTCCAGCAGGTCACCTGACCTTCGTCCAGACCGGTGAAAGTCCAGCCGAGCTGGACGATCTCCTCGATACGCCATCTGCTGCAGATCACCTCCACAAGCTGAGCGGGGCGACGTCATCAGGTGTCCAGCAGCGGAAGAACGAGAGCTCGCCGGTATAGCGGTGCCGGCGGCCGACCAGGACGCTCAGCCCGTCGCTGTGTCCGTCGGGAGTGTCGTCCGCGCGGAAGTTGAGCCAGGCCCAGTCGTACTCGCGGGTGCCTTTCGTGCCGTGTCCAGTCCGCATGCGCATCCACTGGTGGGGCAGCACCTTGTTGATCATCTGTCGGGCCTGCCACCAGCGGCCCGCTCCGTCGGGCGACTGCGTGTGTGTGGGTGATACCGACCGGGTAGCCGAGGCCGAACGATCTGACCGTCGTGCGCAGTTCGCAGCCGGAGTAGACCTCGTCGCCCGCAAACCAGCGTGCCCGCACTCCCAACTCGAGCGCGTGGGCGACCATGGCGGCGGTCTGCTGCGGCTTGGTGACGAACATATCTCCTCCGGGACACCCGTCGCGGCGTTCCTCGTCCGCGGCCCAGTCCTTCGGCAGATACAGGGCCCGGTCGATCACTACCCTGACTGTCTCGGTGACGGCGGCGAAGTGGACGGCTACCTGGCACAGGCCGACGCCCTTGAGCGCGCCGGAGCATTGGCGTCCGGCCCTGACGCAGCCGGTGGACTTCGCGTCCCCGGTCTCGTCCGTGACCAGCACAACCCCTGACCTGCGAGTTCAAACCACGACGAGGCGGGTGATCTCCTCCCTGGCCCGGTCGTTGGTCGAACGTCGCCCTCGACAGCAGGTGCTGCAGCTGGTGCGGGCCTGGATGCCCCAGCACCTGGCCCAGGGTCCAGCAGTTGCGTGCGTCCACCTCCGCTAACAGCCCGCTGATCATTTCCGCTGCACGCGGGGCTCAGGCCGCGCGAAGCAATCCGCGATCACGTCCATCGCCACACCGAACACCCGGCCCCAAGCTGCCTCGGCTATCGTGGCCTCCACGGCCACCGCTTCTTGAAACGTCGTCACAAACGTTCATGATCACGGTGGCCGTACCCGTCCCCTCTCCCGCCCCCCGGCAAGCAGCTGACCAGCGCAAGCACCGGAACTACAGCTGCCTGACAGTGAGAACGAAGGCCCGGAAAGCCGCTATGCGATGGCGTTCACCCTAGGGGTAGGAGGTCACGATCGAGGGGGTGGTGGAGGTCCCCGACGTACCCGGGCCGGTGTCGTTGATGACATGGGCGAATTGACCGTTACCACCGAGGGACACCACGAGCAGGTCGTGGAACTTGACCCCCGGAGTGGTGGGTGCCTCGAACCCGTGGTCCTGGATGATCGTCGGGTCCGCGGTGTAGTTGCAGTAGCTGCCCAGGCCCCAGCCCTCGTGCGAGGTGACGCTGTCGTC
>NZ_JBFAXL010000051.1:0-64190 GCF_040680795.1 Streptomyces sp. NPDC051976 | reverse complement strand
TACGTCTACCCGCACCCAGGGTCCCGCCGTCCGATCCGGCCACTCACGAGCACTTCACAGCACCTCGCGAAGATCATTTCGCTGAGAAAACCTCACTATCAGGACCTTCGGCCCGACCTGGTCATCAGCGACTACAACCTTTCGGCCAGCATGGCCGCCGCCATCGCGGGCGTCCCGCACGCGCTGATCACCGAGCGCTTCGACTTCACCATCTGCCAGATCGACGACGACACGCTGGCCGCGGGCGGCTTCGACCTGGACGTGGAGGACCTGCGCCGCGGCCGCGCCGCACTCCACTCGGTCTTCCAGTGGATCGTCGACACCGCCGAGGTGGTGCTCACCGACAAGCCCCCGGTCGCCGCTCTCGACGAGGGCACCGCGGTCGCCGCCGCGCTCCTCGACGGTCGCGCGGTCTTCACCGGCCCCATGATCCGCGAGATCCCGCCGCGCGCCGAGGGCGACGGGGCCGCGCTGCGGGAACGGCTCGGTCTGGGCCCGGGGCCGATCGTGGTCGGCTCGGTCGGCGGTACCACGATGTTCCTGGAGAACAAGAAGCGCATCATCGACTGCTACCTGGCCGCCTACCAGCAGCTCAAGCAAGCCCACCCGGAACTCCAACTGCTGCTGCTGGGACGGGAGAAGGTGGACGCGCCGCAGGACGTGGTGCAGATCAGCTACCTGCCCGACTGGATGCCGCTGCTCCAGGAGGCCGACGTGCTGCTGTCCGCGCCCGGCTGGATCACCGTCACCGAGATCGCCGCGATGGGCATCCCCACGGTGTTCGTCCTGGGCAGCCTCGGCGAGTACCACGAGGTCGAGGCCGCCCAGCGGCTCGAACGGCTGGGCTTCCCCACCCTGGTGGGCCCCGAGCCGGAGCAGTTGGCCGCCCTCGTCGGGCCGATGATCGGCCACGCCGGCGACGGCCCCTCCGCGGCGCACCTGGCCGTCGCCCCCGAGGGCTCCGGTACCGCCCGCGCGGTGCGGCTCCTGGTGGCCGCGGCGCGCGGCGCTCGCGAACAGCTCCCCGGCGGCCTGCCCGCCGCCCTGAAGGCGTGACCGGCGATGAAACCGATCTCCCCGGTCACCCGCCTGCTGCTGGCCACCGACGGCTCCACCACCGTGATCCTCGAGGCGCTGCTGGACTGCGCGTTGGACGTACGCGTCGACGCGCAGGAGGACGTGCCGCCGGGCCGCGTGCCGGCCGGGATCGCCGCCGCGCTGCGTCCGGCCAGGGGATCCGGGGTCGTCGCCCGCAAGTCGGCGCTCGTCGCCCCCGACGGCACCGTGGTCAGCGTCAACACCGTCCACTTCGCCGCCACCCCGCACGGCTGGTCCGGCTCGGCGCAGGACGCGGCGCCCCTGGGCCGCCGGCTGCGCCAGGCCGGCACCCGCCAGCACCGCGAGATCCTCGCCTCGGGAACCGCGCAGTGGCCCGACCCGCGGCATCCCGCGCCCTGCGCCTTCAAGGAGTACGTCATCGACTGCGAGGGGGGCGCCCGGCTGCATATCTCCGAGCGTTTCAACCCGCTGGTGATCCCGGCCCCGCAAGCCCGTCCGGGCCACGGCGCCGGAGCGTGGCGCGGGACTGCCCGCCCTGCCCGGCCGGCCCGTGGACCGGGCGGACCGGACCGGGCGGGCGTCGCGGCAGCGGCGGTGGCGGGGAGTGAGGCTCACGCCGGCGGGACGACGCCCACCGCCGTGGTGTTGCCCTCGCTCACATAGCCCAGCGGATCGCGCAGAGGGTGCCCGGGAGCGTCCGGATCGGTCAGGCGGTGCCAGTCGCCCCGGACACCGTGAGCGAGGGCCAGCTGCGCGATCCGCGCGCAGGCGAGACCGTAGAAACGGCGGACCGGGGCCGGCATCGGGGCGAAGTGCTCGATGACGGTGGTGCGTTGCCGCACCTCGGCCAGGCCCGCCTCGGCCAGGTGGCGGCGCAGCTCGCGGGTCCGCAGCAGGCGGCGGGCATAACCGTCGCCCTGAGCCGACGCGAGCCGGAAGAAGTCGGCGAAGGCGAACGGGTCACCCGGCCGTACCGCGATCAGGGAGGCGTCCAGGTCCTTCACGGCGACCAGGCCGCCCGGCCGCACCACGCGGCGCATCTCGACCAGAGCGCGCCGCAGTTCCGCGTCGTCCAGGTACTGCGTGGTGTTCGCGCACCACACGGCGTCGAACGAGTCGTCGGGGTAGGGCAGTGCGAGCAGGTCCCCGTGGCGGATGTCGGGCGGCCGCCGGAACGTGACGGGCAGTGCGCGCCTGGCGGACGCCGCCACGTTCTCCGGCGCGAGGTCGACCGCCGCCAGCCACCCGTCAGGTCCGACCGCCTCCGCGAGACACGGCAGGAACGACCCCCCGCCGCAGCCCGCGTCGAGCACCCGCCACCCCGGCGCGATTCCCACCCCGCGCAACGCCGCCAGGTAGTCCTCGGCGCACGCCGCGAAGTGCGCCGCCACGATGTCGTCCCGGGTGAACTCCAGTCCGGTGGAGGCCGCGTAGCCCCAGTCGATACGGGTCATCGTCCGTGCGTCCTTTCGATGGCGGCGCGCAGCGCCGGCGGTGGGGTCGAGCGGGGCGTGCGCGCCGGGCGCGGCGCGCGAGGGGCCCGCCGGGCCCGGGGCGGTGACGAGCGGGCCGGGGCGCGGGCCGCACAGGCCGACCGCCGGGATCCGGGCACGGATGGGGGCGGGGGTGGTCATGAGACGAGGGGGGCGCGGACGGACGAGGCGAAGTCGGTGAGGAGACCGGAGACCGTGGCGCCTCCAGGGGCAGGAGGTGGCCGGCGCGGGGCACCGTGACGCAGCGGGCGCCCGGGGTGGCGACGGCCATGCGCTGCTGTTCCGCCAGCGGGGCGAGGGTGTCCTCCGCGCCCGCCGCCACGAGGACCGGCACCCGGGCTCTCGCGCAGCGCCTCCTGGGAGTCGGGACGCGCTGCGATCGCGCGCTGGGCCCAGGCCACGGCCGTCGGGTCCGCGCCGCGGGCCCAGGAGAGAACCTCCTCGCCCAGCGACGGGGTCCCGGCGCGCGTCGTGGCGCCCAGCAGCAGGGCGCTGCTGCGCTCGACGAGCGAGGGGCCGGCCACCGGGTCCAGTATCACGTCGGCGAACGCCCGCCGCTCCGCGGCCGCCTGCGGAGAGTCCGCGGTGGCCCGTCCGGACAGCAGCGCCAGCGCGCGCACCCGGGCGGGGTGGCGCCGCAGCAGCGCCAGGGCCACGTACACGCCCATCGAGCACCCGGCCACGACCGCCGATTCCACTGCCTGGCGGTCGAGTTCGGCCGCCACGTCGTCGGCGACCACCGCCAGGTCGGGCGGTGCAACGCCCAAGTCGACTCCGCCGAAGCCGCGTTGGTTGTGGGCGATCACACGATGGCCGGCGGCCAGCAGCGCCTGATGCGGGCCGCGCCACATCCGGGCGTCCAGCGGCAGGGCGTGCAGCAGCAGTACCGGCGGCAGCTGCGCGCGGCTCATCGGTCCGCCGCCCCGGCCGCTCCGGCGTACCGCTCGGCCGCCTGCTCCGCGTCCCGCACCAGGCGCGCCGCGGCGGGGGTGAGTCCGCTCGCACGCCGCCACGCCCACCTGACGGGGGCGGGCGGCAGGTCGCTGACGGGCACTGCCAGGATGCCGGGCGGGAGGGCGTCGGCGACCGAGGCGAAGGAGGGGTGGACGGCGTCGGTGGCTGCCAGCACGGCCGCCGCCTGGGTGAGCGTGGTCATCGGGTGCACCCGGCGGACGGCCACGCCCCGCGCGGTCCGCGGGGGCACGACCAGGTCCCACACGTACGGCGGGAACCCGTCCGGGCACGCGAAGGCGTCGTAACCGCTGAGCTGTTCCAGCGTGACGGACGCCGCGCCCGCCAACGGATGCCCGGCGCGCATGAGGGCGGCCCGCCCGTCGTAGCCGATCGGACCGCTGGTGGCCAGATCGGGCTCCCGCGGCGTGTACTTGACGATCATCAGGTCGACCTCGCCGGCCCGCAGCGGCGCGAACGGCTCGGTCATGTTGTACGGCAACCGGTGCACGCCGTCGTCGCCGTGCCCGCAGCCCGCCAGCAACGCATCGACCAGGCGCGGCGATCCGTGCACACCGATCCGCACCCGGGGATCGCGGCCGGCCGCGGCGGGGGACAGATGAGCGGGCGTCCCGCGGGTGGCCTCTGAGGGAGCGCCGGGGGCCGCGGGCGGCGGGACCGGTGTCGGCGGTGATGTCATCTAGATCTCCTCCGTGAGCAGGGCGTATGCCTGGAGCTGGTCGGGGTGCAGGGCGTCGGTGTCGGCGCGCAGCGCGGCCACCGGCCGGGTCACCGTGGACAGCCGCGGCGCCGAGCGCAGCGTCAGCCGGTCGCCGGGCGCGAGCAGATCGTCCGCGACCGCCTCCACCAGCAGGTGATGGAGGTGCACCAGCGCGGCGGCGAGCGTGACGCCTGCGGTGGCCGCGTACAACTCGCGGTGCACGGGCGAGCGTCGGGCGGGGGCGGGCAGCGGAGGCACGGACCCGGGGACGTGAGCCGAGCGCCCGGGGACGCAAGACAGGGGCGGTGGTAGCGAACTCGTCTGCCCGGGGACGAGAGACGGAGGCGCGGGTGTAAAGGCGATCGGCTCGGGGACGGGGGTCATCCGCCCGGGGGACTGCACAGTGCCCGGAAGCCGGACGGTTCCCATCCCCACGGGGGCCGCCGTCCCGGCCTCCCCGGAACCCAGCCGCAGCACGGCGCCCTCCGGCAGTCCCTCGAAGGGCCGTGTGCCCTCGAAGGTCTTGAGCAACCGCCGCAGCGTGGCGCCGGCGGCTGCCGGAGCGGGCCCGAACCAGGCGGCGGACCCGTCGGCGGAGGTATGGGAGAACGCGAAGCGCTCGCGGAGGTTCGCCGGCCGGCCGGAGAGGAAGACCGTGCGGGTGAGGGCGCGGCGCCACGCCTCGCCGTCCTCGGCCGGGACCTTGACGGCGAACCGGAAGACCTCCGCCATCCAGGACGGGACGTCGAGGTCGGCCAGGACGCACACCGCTGCATGGCCCCCGGCGGCGACGGCCAGCGCCTCCCGGGCGGCCCGCAGCCGCGCGACCGCCGACAGGCCGTCGTCCCCGGCGTCGCCGCCTGGTGCGGCCCCGGCGGCGCGGAGCCGGTCCGCGGCCCAGGACAGCAGGACTTCCTGGGTCGGCGTCACAGGTACACCGCCGCCAGCAGTTCGCGGTCCGGCGCGGCCTGCCGCTTGCCCAGCAGCGCGGTGGTCAGCCGGTACGGATCCACGTGCAGGTGGGAGCGGCGGTAGCGGCTCAGGTCCAGCGGCTCCGGGCGCGGACCCGGCGCGCGGCCGGGGCCGGGCGCGGGCGCGGCGGCGAGCATCCGGTGGGCCCGCGCCATGCACTGGTGCAGCAGGTCCGCGCGGAAGGACTGCTGCTGTCCGGGCCCGAGCACCGCGATGAAGTACAGCCGCAGGCCCAGACGCACGGCGGCCGGGGCGTGCTCGGCCGCGGCCCGCAGCAGCGCCTCCGCGGTGTGGCCCCGCCAACCGCCGTGCCGGGCCGAGATGATCCGCCCGTCGATCGGCACCCGGCCGACCGGCACCAGCCGGACCGTGGCACCCAGCGTGCGCAGCACCTGCGCCAGCAGCCGGTAGTCGCCGTCGAGTTCGCGGTCGTAGAGCAGCACCGTCTCGTCGTGCCGGGCGGACAGCGGCAGCAGCTCACGCAGTGCGCAGGCCAGATAGTTGGGCCGGTTGTCGGCGGACACGATGCGGCGCAGCGGCAGGCCGTGCGCGGTGGCGTCCAGCAGCACCGGTCCGCCGAACCGCCGCTGGTCCAGGGCGAGTCCCGCCTCGACCAGTCGCTCGACGGTCTCCTCCAGGCCCAGCCCGGGCGGCTGGTGGGTCAGCAGGCCGGGGTCGCGCAACCCCATCCGGGCGTACTGCCCGGCCCACAGTCCCAGCACCCGCGCGCTGGCCGGGTGCACCCAGCCCTGCTCCACCGCGCACGCGTACGGCCGCAGCGCGGCGGCGGGCGGCCGTTCCGCGGCGGCGCGGAACTCGCGGTAGCGCTCCCCGATCTCCTCCTCCGGCAGCGTCGCGTAGTCCTCGTCACCGCGGGTGCGGTCGAGGAACTCCCAGAAACCCAGGGTCTGTTCGGTCGGGTGGTAGGTGGTGTGGCTGTAGCGGAACGTCACTTCGGCCAGTTGTTCGGTGGAGCGCACCATCGCGTCCGCCCAGAGGATGCCCTTGAGGTGACTGGGCGTCAGTGGTTTGGTCGGGGTCACCGTCACCGGAGCGAACAGCACGGAGGGCCGGGCCGCCATCTCAGGGCCCTCCCTTCACGGCCGTGAGCAGCGTCTCCCGGTCGGGTGGCGCGGGGCGCCCGCCGGGTCGGACCGGGGGAAGCGGCCCGCCGCCCGCCGCCCGGACCCTGGCTCGGAAGTCGGGGTGGTCGAACACCTGCGTGGGCGGCGTGAGCGTCATCAGCACGCGCGTCAACCCGCGCCACACCCCGGGATCGACCGCCGCCGCGACGCCGATCACGGAGAGTTCGGGCCGGGTCGCCTCCGGGCACCGCTCCGCGCGGCCTTCGCCGGTGGTGCCCTCTCCGAGGGCTGTTCCCCCCGCCGTAGCCTCTCGCGTCCCGCCGTCAGGAGCGCCCGCATGGTCCGCCCGTACCGGGGACCGTGTCTGGTCCCTATTCCCCGTCCGTGGCCCGGTCCGCGTCCGTGTGTCCTCCCGGGCGGGAGACGGATCGCTGCGGGGCTCGGGTTCGGCGAGCCAGCGGGGGCGGCGTCCGCCGGGGATGCCCATCACGTGCGCCCGCCAGAGCGCGTGGCGTCGGGCGGCGTCCTGCGCGCCCTGCTCGAACCAGGGCCGGAACACCTCCTGCGCCAGGCGGGCTGCGGCCTCGCTCTGTTCGGAGCCGGGATCGGGCAGATCGTGGAGGAGTTCCGCGAGCCGGAAGGCGTGGTCCAGCGCGAGGGACAGGCCGCGGCCGTGGAGGGGATCGGTGACGCAGGCTGCGTCACCGACCGGGAACAGGCCGCTGACCGGGTTGCCGCGGGGGCCGCGGGCCTGGCCGAGCAGCGTGTTGGGGGGCGTCACCATGGTCCGCAGCGCGCTGACGGGCTCGGCGACACCGGGCGCCGTCCAGGGCGCCACGAACGGCGAGAGCCGGGTCACCGCCTCGAACGCGCCCGGTGCCAGCAGTTCCCGGGTGCAGGGGTCGTCGGTGAGGAAGCCGAGGCTGACGGCGAAGGTGCGGTCCTCCGCAGGGTGCACCACGGCCGCGTAGTGCTCCCAGATGCCGCCGGCGGCGTTGCCGCGGTTGAGCGGGCCGGGGCGGGTGTCGCCGGCCAGCCGGTAGAAGCGGGTCAGGGCGCGCAGGCCGGTCGGGGCCGAACGGCGGGGGACCGGCGCCATCCCGGCGGCCGTCAGCCATCCGCGGGAGGCCGCCGCGCGCCCGGTGGCGTCCACCACTACCTGGGCGGGGATCCGCTCGCCGCGCGTGGTGACGACTCCGGTGACCCTGGCCGCCGCCGTTGTCGCCAGCAGCCCGCAGGCCGCCTGGCCGTGGTGCACCACCACGCGCGGGTGCGCGGTGACCGTGCGGTGCAGCACCCGCTCGAAGGTGGTGCGGCGTACCGCGAGTGCCACCAGTTCGTCGTCTGCCGGGATGCGGTGCAGGCCGGGTGGGGCCGCCTGGGTGAGGTCCAGCAGGTGGGCGCCGGTGTCGAGGGCCGCGGCCAGCACGGCGGGCGCGTGCTGGCGCAGGGCGCGCACCCCCAGCGAGGTCAGGGTGTGCGAGTGGCGGTTCTGCGGCACCGGACGCCGCTCCCAAGCGTCCGGGTCGTCGCCGGGCGCCGCGCAGTGCTCCAGCACCCGTACCTGGTAGCCGCGTTCGGCCAGCGCCCATGCCGCGGCCAGGCCCGCCACACTGCCGCCCGCGACCAGGGCGGTCGGTGCGGTCCGCGTGGTCATATCCGATGCCCGTGGACGAAGAACACCCGGCGCGCTGCGCGCACCGACCGGTCGGGGACCGGGTCCGGCCAGCGGCCGAAGTCGGCCCCGGGCTCTCCGGGTTGGGTGGCGGTCACCGCGAACCCGTGCCGGGCGAACAGCGCTTCGGGCTCGTCGGTGCCGAACAGCCAGGGGCAGCCCCAGCCGGCGAACACCTCCAGCAGGCCCCGCATGTCCGGCCGGGTCAGCGCGGCCGAGTTCACCAGGTCGGCGGCGATCACACTGCCGGGCGCGGCGATGGCCGCTACCCGGTCCAGGATGCTGTGGGCGTCCGCCTCGGGGACGTAGTAGAGCAGCCCCTCCAGCAGCCAGGCGGACGGCGCCGCCGCGTCGTAGCCGGCGGCCGCGAGGCGGTCCTCCCAGTGGTCGTCGGTCAGGTCCACCGGGACGGTGCGGTGTGTCACCGTCGGCCGGATGCCCTCCAGCCGGGCGGACTTGAAGGCCAGTACCGCTGGCCGGTCCACCTCGAAGTAGCGGATGCCCGACGGCCAGGACAGCCGGTACGCACGCGAGTCCATGCCGGCCGGGGCCAGCACGACCTGCCCGATCCGCGGTTTGGCCGCGGCCGCGAGCAGCAGGTCGTCGAAGAAGCGGGTGCGTATGGCGTTGTAGTCGGGTGTGCTGGGGAGGGTGCGCGGCCGGTCCGGGGGGAAGGTGGCCGCCCGTACCTCCGCCAGCAGTTCGGGACCGATCCCGCCCACGAGCTGTGCCGCGTACGGGTCTTCGTAGAGCCGGTCGGGCCGCTGTGTCTCGGCGGCCCGCAGGGCGGCGGTGAGCAGGGCTGTCCGTTCCACCGCGGTGGTCAGGTCGGTCATGCGCGTGCTCCGTTCTCGTCCAGGGATGCTGGGGAGGAGGCCGCGGTCGGGAAGGGTGGCGGAGCGTCGGGGCCGCCCGGACCGCCTGCGCCGCCCGCCGCGGCGGCCGCCTCGCGGGCGGCGTCGGCCAGGCGCTGCCAGCCGGCCGGATCCTGGCGGAACAGCCGGTCCTTGACCTGGGTGGGGCGCACTCCCGCGGCCACCGCGGCGTGCCAGTCGCGCTGGAAGGTGCCGGGGGCGACGGTCCGGGCGTCGGGCGGCCCCAGCCGGCCGGCGGCGCGGGCCGCCGAGTAGTCCTTGCTGTGGCGGTGCAGCGCGCGGTCGGTCTCGTCGGCGAACCTTCCGCACTCGGTCGCCGACCAGCGGCCGAGCGGTTCGGCCACGAGGCGGTAGCGGGGAGTGCCGTCGTCGCCGTCCTCCACCCGGCATGCGGCGTTGCGCACCGCGAGGCCGGTGGTCTCCAGCGACCGGCTCAGCGCCCGGATCAGCTGGGCGTCGCGCAGCCGTTCCCCGACGGCGTCGCTGCGGGTGCCGCGTCCGGCGTACGCCAGCCGCGGGCCGCCGCCGTGCCGGTCGACGACGCGCACCACGTCCCCCACCGCGTACCGGTAGAGGCCGCCGATGTGGCTGAAGACCACGTGGTAGTCCTGGCCGGTCTCCAGCTCGTGCGGCAGCAGCGTCGCGCTGTCGTCCGCCAGGTCCTGATCCGCGGGGAGGAACTCGTAGAGGCTCGCGGTCGGTACCAGGGTGCCGGCGCTGTGGTGCCGGTCCAGGGCGACCGCGACCGGGCCCTCGGAGGCGGCGGACGGCGCCGGGAGCGCGGCCACCCCCACACCGAACTCCTCGCGCAGCGCGGGCAGGTACAGCGTCGCCGCGCCGGTCGTCCAGCAGAACAGCGCGGCCAGCCGGGGCCACACATGGGCGGGGCGCAACCGCCCGAAATGGTTGCGCAGGCTCTCCAGTTCTGCGGCCCGGCGTGGATCGGGGGTGGCGCACCGCACCCCGCCGACTGTGCCGTCGCGGACCTCCTTGAGGATGCGCGGCAGCCAGGCGTCCAACTGGTACGGCACGGCCGCCACCATGGCGGGGTTGATGCCGATGACGCAGCGCACGTCGTGCTGCACGGCTAACCGCAGCCGCAGGTACATCTTCTCGATGTGGTCCTGCGGCGCCACCTCGACCGGCAGCGTCGTCCATGGCGCACCGGTGCCCAGCTCGGCGGCGAGCGGCTCGCCGAACTGCGCGCCGAAGTCGACCTGGCTGGCGCCGATGTGGGGGCGGCCGCCGGCGGGGGCCGGGCTCGTGGTGAGCGGGTCGTACTTGAGGTTCAGCACCGCGTCGGGCGCGTCGAGCACCTGCGGGAAGTGCTCCAGCAGTGGCGCCCATGCGGCGTAGTAGAACGGAAGGAAGGTGGTGCGCATGAAGGCGCGGGTGACCGGGATGCGCTTGTGCGCGCCGGTGGAACCGCTGCTGGTGAAGTACAGCACCGGGTCGTCGGTGGTCAGTACCTGCAGTTCGCCTGCGGTGACCCGGTCGATCCACGGTGACAGGCCGGTGAAGTCGCGGACCGGCACGGCCCGCCGGAAGTCGTCCACGGTACGCAGCCGGCCGAAGTCGTGCTCGCGGCCGAAGGCGGTGCCGGCGTTGTACTCCAACAGGTCGCGCAGCACCTGGCGTTGGGCTCCCGCCAGGTCGTTGGCCCGTTCGCGGAGGCGCTCGCGCTCGGCGAGGACCCGGTCGCGGTAGGCGTTGCCGTGCCCGGGGAGGGCCCATGGGGACGCGGGTGAGTGGTGGGTGGGGGCGGGGGATGGCAGGACCGGTCGGGTGGGTGACGTCATGACGCCAGCACCTCCCTGACGGCCTGCACGGTGCGCGTCACGCTCTCGTACTCCTCGATGTGGGTGACCGGCAGCGTCCGCACCTCTTCGAGCATCAGCTCGCGCAGTCGTGTCTGGTAGCCGCGGTAGCCGGGCCAGGTGGGTCGGGAGCCGTCGTACTCCAGGGGGTTGAGTCGTTCGCCGTTGCCGCTGCGGCGCCAGCCGGACCGCGGGCTGGTGTTGAGGAAGACCACCCGGCCGGGCTGCGGGAAGGACCGCCACCAGGCGAACATCGGGTTGTCCGGAACACCTGCCAGCCGGCATTTGGCGAGGATCTTGTAGTAGTAGGAGTCCATCAGCACCGGCTTGCCGTCGGGTCGGTCGGCGAGCTGGTCGCGCAGGTGGAGCACCGCTGTCTGGAGCAGCCCGGCAAGGAACTCCGCCGAGTAGGTCCGCCCGAGGGCGGGCAGCACGTCGTCCATGACGTGCCTGCGGAGCTGGGTGATCAGGCCGTGCTCGGGGGCCAGGAGCCCGGTGTCGGTGGAGAGTGTCCGCCAGGCCGTTTGGCTGCGGGCGATCTCGGCCATGACGGAGGACTTGCCTGTTCCGTCGGAACCGAGCAGGACCACGAAGTCGTGGGGCAAAGTGCTTCCCTCCGCTCTGGGGCGGCCGCGCCCAATGCGGGGGCAGCCCGGTGGAGACCGAGGACGAACGTGCGGGGAGAACGTGGGCGTGCGGGCGTGGCCCGCGGATGCGAGTGCGGGCAGCCTGTGCGGGAGACGGTGCACGGGGTGGCGCGGGAAATGGGCGGCGTAAGGGCACTTGGCGGACTCGCGGGCGAATCGCGTTCGGCCGAAACGGGGGAACTCGCCCGAGGAGCCGGGCTGCGCACGGGGGAGGGCGCAGCCCGGCTCGCGGCGCAAACCCTGCCGCCTTTCCAGGCTACGCACGGAGGTGACACCCGTTCAAGTGTTTGCGGGCGAAAACCGTAGAACAGCCGGGCGCTCATTGTTTGACGCGGGTCCAGATATGAGGCCGGCAGGTGCGCAGTCCAGTGAATATCCACCCGTCTCGAAATTTTCCGGAATCAGGCTTTCCTGAAAATTGTTGACGCCGGTTGCGCTGCTTGCGTGTTACGGCCCCGTATCGTGCGCCGATACTTTCAGAAATCTCTCGACACACGCGCGTTCGATGTTCTACGTTCTCCGCAAAACATATTCGCGGAGGTCCAGCACGGCGTGCCACTCATGGGAGTGCGACGCCCGGGCAATCCGACGACAAGGAGTCCCAGGTGCGCGGCATCATCCTCGCGGGCGGGTCCGGTACCCGCCTCCGACCGATCACGACCGTCTCGTCCAAGCAACTCCTGCCCGTCTACGACAAGCCGATGGTGTACTACCCCCTGTCGGTGCTCATGCTGGCCGGGATCCGGGAGATCCTGCTGATCAGCAACCCCGAACACCTCGACACCTACGAGCAGTTACTCGGTGACGGCAGCCGTCTGGGGCTGCGCATCGAGTACGCCGCGCAGGACAGGCCGCGCGGCCTCGCCGACGCGCTGCGCGTCGGCCGGGAGTTCATCGGGGACGAGCAGATCGCGCTCATCCTCGGCGACAACATCTTCTACGGCCACGCGCTGGCCGAACTGCTCGGCCGGGAGCGCGACCGGCTGGAGGGCTGCACGCTCTTCGGCTACCCCGTCGCCGACCCCGAGCGGTACGGCGTGGCCGTCACCGACGACGACGGCCGTATCGTCGAACTGGAGGAGAAGCCGGCCGCCCCGCGCTCCAACCTCGCGGTCACCGGCCTTTACCTCTACGACAACGAAGCGGTGGAGATCGCCACCCGGCTCAGGCCGTCGGCCCGCGGCGAGTTGGAGATTACCGACCTGAACAAGGAGTTCATGGCCCAGGGGCGGGCCCGGCTGGTCAACCTGGGCCGCGGAAGCGCCTGGTTCGACACCGGAACCCACGAAAGCCTTCTGGACGCCGCGATGTTCGTCCAGATCCTGGAGAAGCGGCAGGGAATCCGGCTGGCCTGTATCGAAGAGGTCGCCTACCGCATGGGGTTCATCGACACGGAGCGGCTGAACCTGCTTGGCAAGGAGATGTCCGCCTCCTCCGGGTCCGGGTACGGGCAGTACCTGATGGAGCTGACCCGCACCTGAGCGGGGTCGGCCGGCCGCCGCGACGGCTTCCGGGCCGGTACGGCGCCCGCCCGCGGGGCGCGTCCGGCGGGGGCGCCCGCGCCCACCGACTCCAGCAGCCCGGGCCACCGGGTGTGGATGTCGTCGTAGCGCAGCCCGACCCGCCTGCGGGTCTGCCGGACCTCGACGAAGAGCAGTCCAGCCTCCCGCAGCACTTTCACATGATGGGAAAGCGTGGATTTCGCCACCGGATAGCTGAGTTCGTGCCAACCTTTGGCGCCCTCGGCTGCGAGCCTGCGGACGATGTGCAGGCGGGTGGAGTCGGCGAGGGCACGCAGCACCTGCTCCAATTGCAGGGTCTCCCTGGACGGATGAAGGATCTGGCGCAAGAGGTACCTCCAGGCATTTCTGCCGTCATTCACTACCGATAAGCGTAGTGTCGGATTTCGTCCCGGTGCAAGAACCCGGCAGGAAGTAGTGCGGTTATTCGTGACTTTCGTTTATCGCGGACGCGCCTCGGGTGCGCCGCGGTGAAGCGGTTCACGTTCATAAGAGAAATTCAGGAGGAACGATGATCATCGACTGCCATCAGCATGTGGTGCTGCCAGTCGCCGACCAGTTGGCGCTCATGGACGAGGCCGGCATCGACAAGGCCGTCCTGCTGTCCACGCTGCCGCATGTCGAGCGGGCGACCGACCTGGAGTCGTTCCGGGCGGAGATGGCCGTGCTCGGCCGGGTGCTGGCCGGGGAATCCTCGGGGCGCCAGGTGCCGAGCCAGGAACTGGCCGCCTCGGTGGCCGCCGGCGGCGGGCGGTTCGTCGCCTTCGGCAAGGTCCCGGTCGGGCTCAGCCAGCAGGACACGGAGAAGGCCCTCCAGGAGGAGGTCATCGATCCCGGGTACGCCGGTGTCGGCGAGCTGACGTTCGCCGGCGACGGCGCGGCCGCCCTGGAGTCCGTCTTTCGTGCTGCCGCCGACGCGCCGGGCGGCCCCCTGCCGCTGCTGGTGCACGGATTCCTGCCGCAGACGCTCGCCGACCTGCGCACCACCGCCGACCTGGCCGCCCGCCACCCGCGGGTACCGGTGATCATCGGGGTACTGGGCGGCCTGCACTGGCTGGAGACGATCGACCTGCTCAAGGAGGTACCCAACCTGTATCTCGACCTCGGCTCGTCCTTCGTCAGCCTCGCACCGAGGCTCGCCGTCGCCGAGGTCCCGGAGCGGTGCCTGTTCGGCTCCAACACCCCGTTCGCGGACGCGTACACCAACCGCGTCCTGGTGGAGCGGGTGATCCCCGACGCCGGGGTCCGCCGGCGCGTGATGGGGGAGAACCTGGCGGAACTGCTCGGCATCGCCTGAGTCCCCGGCACCCTCCGACCGTCCCGGGCCGGGACCCGCGCCGATGTGCGGGTCCCGGCCCGGGACACGGGCCAGGCCGATGTACCGGACCCCGTCCGGGAGGCGAGCGGGGGGTGCCGGGCCCGGGAGGTGAGCCCGGCCGGCATCCGCGTAGCTACGCTTCGGCGGGGGAGAGCAGGTCGCCGTCGGCGCCGGCGGGTGCCCGCGCCAGATGGCCGTCCCCCGAGGCGGCCGCCCCGGCGCTGTCGCCGCGAGCGTGCCGTACCACCGCCTCGGCCGCGTCGGCGGTTGCGGCGCGCAAACGCGGCAGCCCGTCCGCTTCCTCACCCATGATCATCCGCCGCACCTGCGGCACCACCAGCGGCCAGCCGACCAGACCGGTCAGGATGAGCAGCAACGAGGGCCCGTCGAGCGGACCCGCCGCCTGGTCGGGCAGCCCGGCCGCGAGCCCCGCCGCCTTGTCGCCGTAGTGGCGCGCGCGGTTCTCCTCGTCCGGCACCGCGCGGTCAGTGAACTCCAGGGCCTCCCACATGAGCAGCCGCAGGACCTCGGGGTGCGCCAGGTGGTAGCCGAAGAGCCGGTCCACGTAGCCGGCGACGTCGTCCGTCTCGACCGGGACCGACTCGGCCAGCTCGCCCAGCGACCGTTCGAGCACCGTCGCGAAGAGTCGCTCCTTGTCGCCGAAGTACTGGTAGATCGCCTGCTTGTTGGCGCGCGCGGCCTGCGCTATGCGGTCGACGCGGGCGCCCGCCACCCCGTACCTGGCGAATTCCTGCAGAGCCGCCTGATAGATCCGGCCCCGCGTCGCCTCGGAGCTGTTGGACATCGTTCGGGCCTCCTGATCTTCGTTGTACCTGCCGAGGATGCCACATTCGATCAAATAAACCAACCGTTTGCTTAAACCAACTGGTTGGTGTAATCCTGGAGCCATGGCTGCTTCCGACAGCGATCCACCGGACACCCCCCTCCGTTCGCCCGGGTTGCCCACCCGCCGACTGGGCCGGGCCGGCCCCGAGCTCCCCGTACTGGGCCTGGGCACCTGGCGCCGCTTCGATCTCCCGCCGCGCCGCGAGCACCTCGCCCACCAGATCGTCGAGCACGCCCTCGACCTGGGGGTCCGCGCCTTCGACACGGCGCCGGTGTACGGCCGCGCCGAGCAGGTGCTGGCCAACGCGCTGCGCTCACGCCGCGCCGAGGCGTTCGTCGCCACCAAGATCTGGGCCGGCGACGCGGGGGAGGGCCGACGGCAACTCGACCGGCAGCTCCAGCTCTTCGGCGGCCGAGTCGACCTGCTCCAGATCCACCACCTGATCGGCTGGCGCAACCATCTGGACTGGCTTGCCGAGGCCCGCGAGCAGGGCCTCATCCGCCTGATCGGCGTCTCGTTCTGGCAGGACGGTGCCTTCGGCGGCGGCACCACCTCCGACCTCAGGGCGGCCATCCGCAGCGGCGTCATCGACGTGGTGCAGGTGCCGGTCAACCCACTGGAGCGGCGGATGGAGGACCGGGTGCTGCCGCTGGCCAAGGAGCACGGCACCGGCGTCATCGCCATGCGGCCGTTCGCCGAGGGAGCGCTGCTGCCCGGACCGCCCCCCGACCGGCTGGCGGAGACCGGCAGCCCCGACTACGCCCACGCACTGCTGCGCTGGACCCTCGGCGACCCCCGCGTACACCTGGCCATCCCCGCCACCCTCGACCCCGCCCATCTGGACGCCAACGCCGCGGCCGTCCGCGCCGCCCCGCTCACCGGCGAGCAGCGCCATGCGGTCGCCCGGCTGGCCCGGCGCTCGGGTTGACCAAGGGCGGCGGCCCCGCCCCAAGCCAGCGCCCCAACCCCCGCCCCACACGCAGCTTCACGGCGCAGCTCCCACCCCGTCCCCGCCACAGAAGGAATGTGCGATGTCCGAGACCTCACCCCCGCTGTCCGTCGCGACAGCCCCGGCGTCGGCGGCGCCACACCCCGTACGGCCACTGGTGTTCACCGCCATGGCGGTGTGCTCCGGTGCGACAGTCGCCAACGTCTACCTCGCGCAGCCGCTGCTCCAACTGCTCGCCGACTCCCTCGGCGTGTCCAAGTCGTCCGCGGGCGTCGTCGTCACCTGCGCCCAGTTCGGCTACGCGGCGGGCATCCTGCTGCTGGTGCCGCTGGGGGACTCCCGCCGCCGCCGGCCCCTGCTCACCGCGATGCTGGCCGTCACCACCGTCGCGCTGCTGTGCGCCGCCGCGGCCCCAGACCTGGCGCTCCTGGCCTCCGCAGTCGCCCTGGTCGGCGCCGCGACCGTGATCCCCCAGGTCCTGGTGCCGCTCGCCTCCGAACTGGCCCCGCCCGAGCGGCGAGCCGGTGTGGTCGCCAACGTGCAGATCGGCCTGATGACCGGCATCGTCGGCTCACGGGTCATCGGCGGCGCCCTCGGCCAGGCGCTCGGCTGGCGTTCCGTATACCTGCTGGCGGCCCTACTGACCGCCGCGACCGGCGCGTTCACCGTCGCCCTGCTGCCGAAGGAGCCTGCGCGCCCCCGGGTGCCCTACCTCCAACTGCTCGGCTCGCTGCCCCGCCTGCTCGGCAGTTCGGCGGCGCTGCGCCAGTCCTGCTTCGTGCACGGCGCGCTCTTCGGCGCATACAACGCCACCTGGACCACTCTGGTGCTGCTGCTCAGCGGCGACCACTACGGCTACGGCAGCGCGACCGCCGGACTCTTCGGCCTGGTCGGGCTGGCCGGCGCGTTCGCCGCGCCCTGGGCCGGGCGGTTCATCGACCGCCGCAGCCCGCTGCCGATCATCACCGGCGCCGTGGTGCTGATGCTGGCAGCCGCCGGTCTGTACGCGATCGGCGGCAGCGTGCTGGCCGCTGTCGTGGTGGCCATCGCGCTGGCCAACATCGCCGTCCAGTGGAGCCAGATCGCCAACCAGGCCCGGATCTTCGCCTTCCTGCCGGATTCCCGCAGCCGCGCCAACACGGTCTACATGGTCACCGTGTTCCTCAGCGGCGCCATCACGGCTGCTCTGGCCAGCGCCTGCTACGGCGCCTACGGCTGGCACGGCGTCTGCGCGCTCCAGGCCGCGCTGGCCACCGCCGCACTGCTCGGCCTTCCCTTCGCCCGGCGGCACGACCAGGGCGCCGCCGTCACCTAATGCCCCACACCCGCGTTGCCACCCGAGGAGCACGATGAACCGCAACCGCCGGAGCCACGTCCCGCACCCCGGAGACAGCACGAGCGCGCTGCCCAGTCCCAGCGCCGAGACGGAACGCCTGACCGGACTCCTCAAGGCACTCAGCGATCCCGTCCGGATGGGCATCGTGCGGGCGCTATCCCGCCACGAGAACCGCGAGGCGTGCGTGAGTGACCTGATCACCGCGTTCCCCCAGTCCGGACCCACCATCAGCCACCACCTGAAGGTGCTGCACACCGTCCGGCTCATCGACCGGCGCCGCGAGGGCACCTGGCTCTTCTATCGGCTCAGTGACGAGACGCTCAGCGAGGTCGCGTCCCTTCTCGGAGACATCGGCATCACGCGGGACCGTTCCGCTGTTCCCGATAGGGAATCCCGGCTCCAGCTCGCCGGACGGATATAGGAATCAATTTCAAGACCGGTCTATTTAGATGAATTCCGTTTTGACGGCGGAACCTGTTGTCGTAAATCATTCACGAGTCGGCCAGGAGGAATAACCGATGGCGAACGACATCCCGATAGGCCGGCGGTCCCTGCTGGGTGCGGGAGCGGCCGTGATGGCCGTCCCCCTCCTCGCGGGCACCGCCAGCGCACACTCCGGCGCGGTTCCCCCGCAGTCCGCGCCAGGCGCAGAACAGCGCCAGAGCCACGGCCACGAATCGGGCCACGACCACCACCACGAAACGAGGAGCACTGTGAGCTTTCCCGCCATGCCCAAGTCCGTCCTGCAGTTCTTCAACGCCTCCCAAGTCGCCGACGCCGACGCCTGGGCCGACGCCTTCGCCGCCGACGGCGTCTTCCACGACCCGGTCGGCCAGGCGCCGATGCAGGGCCGCGAGGAGATCCGCACCCGCATCAAGGCCGTGCTGACCGGATTCGACCCCTTCCTCGGGATCACCCCCGTGGAGGCATACACCGTCGGCGACCTCGTCGCCGTCTCATGGCGGGGCGCGGCCGTTCACACCAGCGGCAAGCCGGTCAACTGGTCGGGCATCAACGTCTACCAGCTCAATGACAAGGGCCTGATCAAGGAAGCGTGGGCGTACTTCAGCCTCGCCGCCTTCCAGGCGCAACTGGCCTGACGGGCTGCAGAAAGCCCCGGGAGGCGGAGGCGGCCCCGGACAGTCCACTCCGCCTCCCGGCACGAACCGTTGACGCCGTCGTGGGCAAGCCGGTCCGACCTGATGGCGATTCGCATTGTTCGGCGTGGTCTGCCGGGACATCGCGGGTCGTCAACAGTTAGGGACTGCCGAGCCAGTGGAGGAATTCGACGCGTTCCAGACGCACCTGGGCTTTGGGCGGTGGGGAGAGGTCCTTCTCCGACGACGTGGTGGCCGCCGCGATGATGGTCCACCACGCCGAGGTCCTAACCGGTGACTCCTCCCGGACCCGCCCGCGACGCGAGCTCCTGGCGAAGGAGAACCGCAGGAAGCGTAGTTGGTGGGCGGATGTCTTAAATTCCTCCCGCGTGGGTTGGCCTTCGGCCTAGGATTTCGTCGTGACTGATTCGCAGCCAGCGTCCGGCCCCCTGTTCACGCCGGCCCCTGCTGTCGCAGGAGGATTTGACGCTTCGTTCTCTGGCGTGCTCCTGCCAGACCTGTCCTGGGCGGCGGCCCGTCTCGGTCTCGTCCGGGAGCCGGACGGCTGGCTGCACACCGCAGTCATCGCGTATGTGACCGCAAGTGAGTATCTCGGCGTGTTCGAGGAGGTCCGCGGCGATGAGTTCGACCCCGGCGTCTGGCTCGACGCGCTGCTCCGCAGGCATCCGCGCGAGGCGTATGTCGAGATGTTGGCGTTCCTCAACCGCGCCGCGCCTTTCAAGGAAGCTGTCCTTGCGATCCAGCAGCGGTTCGTGGAGCGCTTGGGGGGGGTCCTTCGCAAGTTGGCGGAAGCGGCCCTCGCGGGCGCGACGGATGGCCAGCCGCGATGGTTCATAGCAAGGCAGCCAACGCTGCGCGCCATGCGCCTTGTGCTGACCACCCCGACCCCGCAGGGCGAGCCCGACCCATGGGTGGCCAGCTTCCTTGGTGACGTGGATCTTGAAACCGCCTCATTGCTACTGGTTCACCTTGTTGCCGCCACCCTTCGGAGAGAGCGACCAGAGCAGGAGGCGAAGTTCGGGGGCGTGGGCGAAAGCCTCGCCAAAGAAGTGGTCTGCAACCAGATCTTCAATGAGCCGAAGGATATCGGCAGTGCGATCGGCAGGACCTGGTCGCTGTGGACGCGCCATGCCTCGAACCTGAAGCGCGAGAAACTCGACACCGATCCCGTGGACCTGCTCGCGGCCGCGACCGGTCTGAACCTCGTGGAGCTCCTCGCTCCCGCCTTCGCATACTGGGTCAAAACGAATGAAGCGCGCGTTGCTGGCCCAGTGCGAGTACCGGCGTTCGCGTTGCTGAAGTTGCCGAGGGAGAAGGTCCAGAAGTTCCTGGCGCTCTACTCGACCACGTTCGATGACCTCGCGGCCGCGCTTGAAGCATGTGATCAGCCCTGGCAGATGCTCCCGCTCCAGAGCACCCCCCTCCTTCGATTCGGTGACACCGTCGTCGTCCTCGACGAGCCCTTCTTGTGGGAAGCGGTGGCCAGTGGCCTCTACTGGAGAGTGCGGGACCACGTCGCGACGACGGCAGGCGACAAGGCATGGCAGGCGTGGTCGCGCGCGTATGCAGAGATGATCGAACTGTTCGCCGAGGATCTCATCAAGGAGATCGCCCCGATCCTCTTCGACGGTTCCAGCTCGTTCTTCACCGAGGAAGACATCAAGGCGGCCTTCCCCGCGAGGAAAGGGGTGACGCCGCTGAACTGTGACACGGGCATCGACTTCGGCAACAGCGTCGTCCTGCTGGAGATCGTCAATAAGCCCATGACGCTGGACGCCCGATCGGGCGACCTGGACAAGTTCAAGATCGACACTGAGAAGGCTGTCGTTGAGAAGACCAAACAGTTGGACGGCACGGCGGAGCTTCTCCTCCGGTCACCGCAGCCCGGTGCATCCCCCCTGAGGGCATCGGCCGAGAAGGTGTTTCCGGTGGTGGTGTGCGGAAACGGCTTCCCGCTCAACCCAGTGACGAGAAATCACATCGAGGAGCGGCTGAAGGCTCAGGGCTGGCTGCAGCACCCCAGAGTCCAGCCTTTGGCGGTTGTGGACCTGGACGAACTGGAGACGTGCGCCTGCCTCGCCAAGACCGGGCGGCTCCTCCCGGAGGTGCTGTCCGGTTGGCTCAGCAGCCCCTATCGAAAGGGCTCGCTCACCATCCACGTGGTCGACACCTATGGGGGCCAGAACCTGAAGCGGCCGACCCGCGTCGCGTCGGATATGGGCGACGCGTTCAAGGCCATCGAAGGGGTGCTGAACATCCAGGACGACCCTCAAGCCGAGCCGGAGTCCGGCTGAGCAGGTGCGGCCAGAGCAGTTGCCCACCCACGGCCGCAGACTCTCCTCCACTGTGTCCGAAGCCGCTGGCTCTCACCGGACGCCTTGCAGCGACGTCCCAATGAAGTTACTCAGACTCGGTCGAGGATGACAATCGCGAATCTGCCCGTCTGGGTCGACGCCGCCGTCCACCTGGGCACCCTCCTGGAGCCCACAGGGGAGTTCCCCGTGACCTCCCCGAAGGCGGGCGGGCACCGTAGGCTGCGCAACGTGGAAGCCTACGCGTACCTGGCTCTCCTGCAGAAGGGCCAGGCGCCCGACGTCGCCCCGGAGTTGCTGCGCGCCGCGCTGGACTTGCTGGACAGGGTCGACCCGGTCGGCGAGGCGTTACGCGCCCGGACGGCTCTCACGTCCGAACTGGCCAGGGTCGCCCTCGACGCCTTCCACCGCCGCGGCGGCGCAGCGGAGCTCTCGGTGTCCGTCGACGCCGCTCACTCGGCGCTCTCCCGCGGGCCGACTGGTCCGGTGCGCTTCGCCACCTGGAATAACCTCGCGCTGGCCTTAAAAGCCGTCGCCGAGCGCACCGGCGAGCAGCGCGACCTGGAGGAGGCGATCGCCGCGGCAGGGGAGGCGGCCTGCGTCGTGCCGGAGGACGACCCCGACCGTTGCGCCGTGCTGCTCAACCACGCCGTGCTGCTGCACCGCCGCGGTCAGATGACCCGCCGCCGCGCTGACGGCGAGGCGGCGGTGGGCGCCGGCCGCGCGGCGCTCGCGGCAGCCCCGCCGGGCAGCCCGCACCTGGCGACGATACGGTCCACCCTCGCCGCCTTCGCCCGGGGGCTCACCGCAGGCTCCGTGCAGGGCGACGCCCACCTCGTCGAACTGCGCGCTGCCGTTGCGGAGTTGCCCGAGGGCCACCCCGACGGCGCACTCACGATGTGGCGGCTGGCCGCCGCGCTGGCGGACCGCCACCGCGAGCAGGGCGACGCCGCGGCCCTCCGCGAGGCCGTCGGGATCGTGGGCAGGGCGCTGCGGCTGCTCCCGGAGGACCACCGCGACCGCGCCCGAATCGCGTGCGAGGCGGCCGTGCTGTTGGTGGAGGCGCATCGGGCCGGCGGGCAGGACGCCTTCCTCGACGAGGCCGTCGTGCTGGTCGACGCGGCGACGAAGGCGGCGGCGGCCGATCCGGCGCTCTTCGGCGCGGTGGCGAATCTCGGCGCCGCCCTGCACGAGCGCTTCCGCCGCTACGGGCGGCGGGCCGATCTGGCCAAGGCCGGGGAGTGGTGCCGGGAGGCGGCCCGGCTGGTCCGTCCCGCCGACCCCGGCCGTGCTGCCGTGCTCGTCAACCTCGCGGCCGTCCTGGTCAGCGAGTCGGCGCTGGACGGCGGGACGGGGCGGCTGCGGGAGGCGACCGGCCACCTGCGGACCGCGGCCGCTACGGCCCCGTCCGACGCCGTGCGGGCCGAGGCGTACGCCGGGCTCGCCCTCGCTCTCCAGCGCACCCACATTGCGGAGGGCCGGCCGCGTGACCTCGCCGCCGCCCTGGTCGCCGCCCGCCGGGCGGTGCGCCTGACACCGGACGGGGCGCCGCGCCGGGCGCGCTTCCTCGGCATCCTCTGCTCGCTGCTGCGCACCCGCTATGAACGGGCCGGCTGCCGGGCCGACCTGGAGCGCGCTGTGGAGCTGGCGCGGGAGGCGCGGGCGGCGTCCCTGCCCGGCAGTCGGGAGGCGGCCCTGCACGCCTCGCTGCTGGGTCTGGCGCTGCTGCGCCAGTTCGACCGCACGGGCGATGAGGACGACCTTGCCAGCGCGGTCGCGCACGCCCGGGAGGCGGTCATCACGGCCCCGGCCGGGTCGGCCGCACGGCCTGCACTGCTGCACAACCTCGCCAACGCGCTGCGGGTGCGCTTCGAGTACGGTCGGGAACTCGCCGACCTCGACCAGGCAGTGGAGTTGGCCCGCGGTGTGGTGGCGGGGACCGGCACGGGCGACATGCGGGAGGCCGCGCGGCTGGCCAACCTGGGTGCCCTGCTCGTGCGCCGCTTCGAAGCCACAGGCGAGCGGCGCGACATCGATGAGGGGATCGGGGTCGGCCGGCGGGCGGTCGAGGCGGCGGGGGGCCGTCCGCTGGACCTGCCCGGCCACCTGACGAACCTGGCGCTCGGCCACTTCCGCCGCTACGAGGCGCTGGAGGACCCCCGCGACCTTGAGGCCGCTGTCGCCGTCGGCCGGGCCTGCCTGTCGGCTGCCGGCGACGCGGCGCCGGATCTCGAGGGCTTCCGCTCCAACATGGTCGCCCCGCTGCTCGCGCTGAACGAGGCGACCGGTGGGGCGGAGCACCTGGCCGAGGCGCTGCGCCATGGGCAGCAGGCGGTCGACGGCTTGCCCGAAGGCCACCCCGGCCGCGCGGGATTCCTGCTCAACCTGGCGCGGGCGCTGGACCGGGCGGCGGAGGGCGATGCCGGCGGCGAGGTGGCCGACCGGGCCGCGAGGGCCTACGCGCAGTGTGCGGCCACGCAGACGGCGACCGCGCTGTGGCGTGCGGCGGCGGCGCAGTCGCAGGCGGCGTGCGAGGTGCGCAGGGGCCGCTGGAAGGAGGCCGACCGGGCCCTGGCCGGGGCCGTCGCGCTGCTGCCGCAGGTGGCCCACCGCGCGTTGGCCCGCGCCAGCGGGCAGGCCCAGTTGCGGCGGCTGTCCGGTCTGGGCTCGGACGCCGCGGCCGTCGCTCTCGCGGTCGGCGACTCCGGCCGCGCCCTCGCCCTGCTGGAGCGGTCCCGCGGGGTGCTGCTCGGCCAGGGGCTCGACTACCGGGCGGCGCCCAGCTCCCGTCCCGACGTGCCGGCTGCCGAGTGGGAGCGGCTGCGGCGGATCCTGAGCATCGACGTGCCCGCGCTCCCCGGTCCCGCGGCGGAGGACGCCGCCTCGCCGGCCGCAGACCCGCTGGAGCGCCGCCGTGAGGCGGCGCGCGCGTGGGACGCCCTCACCGCCGACGGGCCGCCGGACGGCGCGCCGGTGGAAGTACCCGACGGCTGCGGGGTGCTGGTCGCCGTCAACGTCTCGCGGCACCGGTGCGACGCGCTCCTCGTGCGGGGCACGGACATCCGCCATCTCCCGCTGCCCCGCCTGACGTTCGCGAAGGCCGCGCGCTGGGCGGCGACGGTGACGGCGGCGGCACGCGACGACAGTTGGTCGTCGACCGGGCTGCTGCGCGAGGTGCTGGCGGGTCTGTGGGACGACGTGGCCGAGCCGGTGCTGCGCGCCCTCGGGCTGACCGGACCTCCGGCCGCCGGGGCGCCGTGGCCGCGCCTGACCTGGATGCCCACCGGCCCACTCGCGCTGCTGCCGCTGCACGCTGCTGGGCGGCCCGACGGCCCGCACAGTGCGGGGGGTTCGGTCCTGGACCGGGCGGTCTCGTCGTACACCCCCACCGTGCGGATCCTGCGCCACGCGGGCGGGCGGCACGCGGGGGCCAGGGGCAGGGTGCTCGCCGTCGGGGTCACCGAGGCCCAGGGCACAAGGCGGCTGGAGCACGCCTTGCCGGAGGCCAGGGGGGTCCACGCGCTGCTCGGCGGTGCGGGGCGCCCGCTGCTCGATGCGGACGCCACCCGGGAGGCGGTGCTGGCGGCGCTGCCCGGGGCGGTGTGGGCGCACTTCGCGTGCCACTCGGTGACCGACCCGGCCGATCCCTCGGCCGGCGGCCTGCTGCTGCACGACGGCTGTCTGCGCATCCGCGACCTCGCGGACGGCGACGCGGGCGGCGCGCACCTGGCGTACCTGTCGTCCTGCGGCAGCGCTTTTGGCGGCGCCGCCCTCCCCGACGAGTCCCTGCACATTGCAGGGGCCTTCCAACTCCTCGGCTTCCGGCACGTCGTCGGGACGCTGTGGCCGGTGGGGGACACGTTCGCGCTCGACGTGGCCGAGCGGCTGTACCGGCTGCTCGCCGACCGCGGCGCCGAGCCCGCCGAAGCCCTGCATGACGTGGTGCGCGAACTGCGGCTGTGCTATCCGGCGAACCCCCGACTCTGGGCGGCGCACGCGCACTTCGGCGCCTGAACGCGGGCCCGCGGCAGTCCCACCGCCCGCGCGTGGTCGTACGGACGCGCCCCGTACGACTCCGGACAATGCCGTACGGCTGTCCGTCTTGCCCGTGATCAGGGGGCTGAGCAGCATCGGGGGTGATCCACGGCGGCGTCCCCGCGACGCCGGCGACCGTCGTACTCCAGGGGGAGAACACGATGCTGCACCACGCTCCGGAACAGCCTGCCACCTCTAAAC
The DNA here is from genome assembly GCF_040680795.1 of Streptomyces sp. NPDC051976. Lineage (NCBI taxonomy): Bacteria > Bacillati > Actinomycetota > Actinomycetes > Kitasatosporales > Streptomycetaceae > Streptomyces > Streptomyces sp. NPDC051976. The sequence continues at coordinate 39,259 of NZ_JBFAXL010000051.1, read as the reverse complement.
GGACCACCGCCCCCGACCCCACGGACCACCCGTCCGCCAGCAACGTCCTCGTGCTCGACGCCGGCGAGACCGCCGCGCTCGTCGAGGCGGCTCGCGCCCTCACCGCCGACCCCGCGACTGAGCCGGAGCGCTTCTGCCGGCAGGCGCGCCACGCCGCGTTCGCTGTGCCTACCCGCGTCCGGGACCGGCTCGCGTCCTTCTCCTGGGGCGAGGTGACGGACGGCCACCTGCTCATCGGCGGGCTGCCGCTGCCCGGGCACTTGCCCGCCACCCCTCAGGACAACCGCGGATGCGTGGCGGGGACCACCACGACCGGCCGCGCCCAGGCACTGCTCAACGAGTGCGTCGGCCACTCCCTGGCCTACGAGGCGGAGGGGTATGGCCGGATCTTCCAGGACATGGTGCCCAGCCGCGCGCTGGCGACGTCGCAGACCAGCCAGAGTTCGGCCGCGGAGCTGGAACTCCACACCGAGCAGGCGTTCAGCCCGCTGCGCCCGGATTGGATAAGCCTGGCTTGCATACGCGGCGCACCCGACGCGCTCACCTACCTGCTGCCGGCGCGGACGCTGTGCGCGGCCTTGGGCCCCGACGAGCGCGCGGCGCTGCGCGAGGAGAAGTGGACGACGACTGTGGACGAGTCGTTCCTGACCGGGGGCCACGCCCTCGCGCTCGGCGGTCGGCGCGGCCCGATGCCGATCCTGCACGGCAGCTCCGACGACCCGTTCGTCGTCTTCGACCACGACCTCATGCGCGGCACCACGCCGGCCGCCGAGGCCCTGCGCCGACGCATCCAGGAGATCTACCACTGCCGCCGCCTGGGCCTGGCGCTGCGGCCCGGCCAGATGTTGCTGGTGGACAACCACCGTGCGGTGCACGGCAGGTCGGTCTTCGCCGCGCGCTTCGACGGGACGGACCGCTTCGTCAGCCGCAGCTTCGTGACTGCCGACCCCGCCCGCACCCGCCACGCCCGGCCAGGCAACAGCCGTGTAGTGGCCGCCGCGTTCTCCTGACGCGGCGCAGGCGGGCCGCTCGGCCCGTCGGCGGCACGACCCGAACCCGCCCGACCCCCTCGCCTCAAGGAAACCGTGTCCTCCATGAACAGCTCCACCCGCATCCTCTTCCCCGCCCGCCGCACGGAGGCGACCGTCACCGTGCTCCACGTCCAGCGGATGCCACCGGCGCCCACCGACCCGGAGGCGTCAGCGCCGCGAGGCGCTCAGGAGCCGCGCCCCTGGCTCGTGATCACCGACCGGACGCCCTTCCACCCCCTGGACCACGCCTGGCCCGACCAGCCCGGCGACACCGGGCAGTTGCTGGCCAGCGCAGACACCTTGCCGGTGCTGGACTGCCTGACCGCCGCGCGCGCCGACGGCGGCCCGGTGCACGTGGACACTGCGATCCCGGTGCGCCGCGGCGCGGAGGGGCACTGCTGGTACGCCGCCCATGTGCTGGACGCGGCGCTGGACGAGGGGCGGGCTCACGCACTGGTGGGCACCCAGGTCGAGCTGCGGGTGAACGCCCGCCGGCGGCGTGCGCTGAGCGCCGCCCACAGCGCCTGCCACCTGGTCGGAATCGCCCTCAACGCGGCCCTGCGCGATCGGTGGCGCAAGCCGGTGGACACCGACGGACTGGGTCGGCCCAACTTCGACAGCCTGGCCATCTCCTCCTCGCGGCTGACGGAGTTCGGTAGCACCGACATCCACCGGCTGGGCTCCTCGCTGCGCCGTCGCGGCTTCGTCGCCGACGGCCTGGCCGAGCGTCTCCCGGCGATCCGCGAACAGGTCGCCGCCACCCTCGCAGGATGGCTGGCCCTCGACGCGCCCATCTCGCTGTACGCGCACGGCGACCGGCTGGAGGACCGCCGCAGCTGGGAGTGCACGCTTCCCGAGGGCACCCACCGCACCTGGTGCGGCGGCACCCACCCGGAGCGGACGGGCGAGGTCGCGGTCGACGCCGTCGCCCTGTCGCTCGCCGAGGACGGCCGCAGCCTCACCGTGACGACCAGCACCCGGCCGCGGAACGCGAAACCGTGACGATAGCCGACCCGGCGTGGGCCCGGGCGCGGGTGTGCTGCGCGCAGTGGCAGGAGCTGTACGAGTCGGCCTTCGCGCAGATGGAGGATACGCTGTCCGCCGCCCGGGTGCGGCTGCTGGCCGCGCAGCACGCGCACGACCTCGGGCGCACCGCCGCAGTGGTGGCACGGTGGCGGACGCTGTTGGAGGAGCAGATACAGGACCTGCCAGGGCACTTCCCGCGGGCACCGGCCGCCGGTTGCCCGGCCGACTGCGCCAACACCCTGTGCGACGGTGCCGGTTCCGCCACCGGAGCCACGAACACCACGGTCACAAGCACCGCTTCCGCGGCCGCCGCCCGGCAGTGCGCCGAAGCTCTGGAGTCGGCCACCGCCGGGTTGCCGCCGGAGGCGGCCGCGGACTGCTGGTACTGGACGCCAGCCAACGCCGAGTCCGTCCTCGTCGACGCCGGGGCGGGGGTCGTTGCGCACCGGCTCGGCGTCCGCGCACAGGTGTGCCGACGCCCCGGGGAGGCGGCGGACTGGTGGCGATGCGCCGCGGCGAGCCGCCACCCGTCGGCCGTCTTCGAACTAGCCGTGCGGGCCCGCGCCTGCAACCACCGCGGGGAGGCGCACCGCTGGTGGGAGCGGGCGGCAGCAGACGGCGCAGGTCCGCCCTTCTCGGTGGCGCCGGACGTACTGCGGCTGCCATGAGAGCGGGGTGAGCGCAGGGCCGCGCATTCCGGGCGCAGAGGGGGACAGGAACGGTCTATCCTGATGGACCCTTACAAACCCGTCTCCTTCGTACCGGCGGACCGTCATGACGACCTTCTCCCCCCTCCGCTGGCACCACCGGGCGGCCACCGCTCCCCGTGGACGCGCGGCGTGACGGCCGCGCAGGCGCCGGGCGGCCCCCTGCCACCGGATCCGCGCAGGATCGCCACACGGCAGGACTTCGGCCGGGAGCTGACGCTGCTGCGGCTGTCGGCCCGGTTGAGCGTGCGGCAACTGGCCAAAGCCAGCGGGATGCCGGCGAGCACACTGGGGGGCTACCTGTCCGGCACCAACCTCCCCGGCCTGACCCCTGAGGACCAGATGCAGCGCATCCTGCAGGCGGCGGGAGTCACGGGGGAGGGGAGGATACGCGCGTGGGAGGAGGCGTACTGGCGGGTGAAGGGCACCGTGGCGGGCCCCGTCGAGGGCGCGGGACAGCCGCCCGGCGGGCCCGGGGCCGTCGTCGCCGCCGGCGCCGCACGGTGGGGGGTGTCGACCCGGCCGCCCTTCGCCCGGCTGGACCGCGAGCCAACGCTGCGCGGACGGGAGGAGCTGGCCGCACGCCTGCGCTCCGCGGCGGTAGGCCCGCGCAGGCCCGCCGAGCCGGGCGTCCACGTGCTCCACGGGCTCGGCGGCTGCGGCAAGAGCTCGGTAGCGCTCAGCGCGGCCCGCGAGGCTGCGTCCCTGGGCTTGCGCACCTGGTGGGTGGCCGCGGACGACCCCGCCACGGTGACAGCGGGCATGATCGCGCTGGCCCTGGAACTGGGCGCCTCCTCGGACGAGTTACGCCTAGGCAGCCTTCCCGATGTGCTGGCCAGGCTGCTGGCGGCCGCCAGCGGGCAGTGGCTGCTCATCCTCGACAACGCCGACGACCCGCCCACCTCGCTAGCCCTGCCCGGGCACGGGGTCGCCGACGGCAACGGCTGGCTGACCGCGCCGCCGGACCACGGCACCGTCGTCGTCACCACCCGCGACGGCTCCCCCACCACGTGGGGCCGTCGCACGCCCCCCTGGCTACAGCTGCACCGGATGGCCGGCCTCGACGCGAAAGCGGGGGCGGCGGTACTGCACGAACTCGCCGGCCCCCGGGCCGGCACGCTCGCGGAGGCCGCAGCGCTCTCCCAGCGGCTCGGCGGGCTGCCCCTCGCGCTGGCCACCGCAGGGCGCTACCTGGCCGAGGCGCGAGAGATACCCGCCGGCCTCGCCACCCCCGGCCTGCCGCGCGACTTCGCCGCCTACCACGACGCGCTGACGCAGGAGCAGAGCGGCGACCTGCTCGCCGCGGCGCCCGACGAGGCCCCGTCCGCGCGCCGCCCACGCACCACCGTGGCCCGCACCTGGGAGCTGTCCCTGGATCTCCTCGAAGACCGCGGCCTCGTCCTGGCCCGGCCGATGCTGCGGCTGCTGGCCTGCTTCGGCCCCGGGCCCGTGCCCTACGGGCTACTGCTGCGCGCCGACCTGCTGGCCGCCTCGCCGCTGCTGACGGAAGCGCCGGTCCGCAGCGCATGGGACGCGGTGCGCGGGCTGGACGGGCTCGGGCTGGTCGACGTGGCGGGCGGTTCCGACCCGCCACTGCTCACGCTGCACTCCCTCGTCCGGGACACGACACGGCAGTCGGCCGCCTTCCGCAGCCAACTGGGCGAGCACCTCACGCTGACGACCGCGCTGCTGGAGGCCGCGGTGGCGACCGCCGACCCCAAATCCCCGTCCGACTGGGAGCAGTGGGCGCCGCTCGCCGACCACTGCGCGGCGCCGCTGGAACTACTCGGCGCCCCGGCAGCAGACCAGCAGGCGAAGCCGCGCGCCGCGGCGGCGCTGCACCTCGCCCGCCGGGCCGCGTCGTTCCTGCGGGCGGCCGGCCACCTTGCCCGCGCCGAATCGGCCTACCTGCGGGCGTTGGACGCCGCGGACGGGCGGCTGCCTGCCGACGGCCCGCTCGCCCTCGGGCTGCGGCACGACCTCGCACGGGTCCGCCTCGACCGGGGCCGGCTCGCCGACGCCGAGCGAGACTTCCGCGACGTCCTGCGCGACCGCCGCGCGAGCCTGGGGCCCGAGGCCCCCGACACCCTCACCTCCCAGCACTACCTGGCCCGCACCCTGCGCGAGGCAGGCCGCTTCGACGAGGCGGGCACCCTGTCACAGGCCACGCTAGAGGTGCGAGAGCGCATGCTCGGCGAGCTGCACCCCGACACGCTCACCAGCCGCAACGGCGTCGCAGACCAGCTACGGCGTACCGGCCAGCTACCACAGGCGCGGGCCGCGTACGAGCAGGTGCTCGCCCTGCGCACGCAGGTGCTCGGCGCGCGACACACCGCGGCGCTGGTCACCCGGCACCACCTGGCCGACGTACTGCGCGCGATGGAGGAGCCGGCGGCGGCGGAGCGGGAGTTGCGCCGGCTGGCGGTGCTCAGCGGGGAGATCCGCGGCGAGGAGCACCCAAGGACCCTGGCCGTACGCCACTCGCTTGTCGAGGTGCTGCACGACCTCGGCGCGCTCGGCGAGGCCGAGGAGCTGTGCCGGGCGCTGGTCGCCGCCCGCACCGTGGCCCTCGGCGCCGCACACGGCGCGACGCTGCTAAGCCGGCACCGGCTCGGGCTGGTCCTGCTGGACCGGGGCGCTGTGACGCAGGCGCAGGAGGAACTGGCGGCCGTCCTCGCGGACCGGACGCGCCTGCTCGGATCGGACCACCCGCAGACGATCCGGTCGCGGGAAACCCTGGAGGCGGTGCGCCGGCGTCGATCGGAGGGCCGCGGGAAGCAGAGGATCTCGGATGGCTGAGGGCTTGATCGACGAAGAGTTACGGAAAGGGCTTCCCCCAGCCGTCGCCACTGCGCTCGCGCACTGGGCGGCCGACAACGACCACCACTACGGCTTCGACCGCTGGCTCGTCAACGGCCGCAGCGGCGCCCAGGTCGCCCTCGTCCGCGAGAGCGACCGCCTCCGCGGCACCGTACGCCGACTGCTGATGAAAGTGGACTCCGCGAAGGAGGAGTCCTTCGGCCCGATCGAGTTCACGCGCCACCGCCGCGCCCGCGCCGACGCCGAGGACTTCGCGGCGCGGCACCTGTCGCATCCAGTCCACGGCCCAGTGCGCGTCGACGGCACGACATGGATCACCTTCCAGACCATCGCCGGCGAGACCTTCGACGACGTGCAGGTCCTGACCGTCCTGCTGCGCCGGATGCTGGACCAGGCACCCGCCGCACCGGGCCTGCCCGTCTACCCGCCCCGGGCCGTCACCGACTGCTGCGTGGAGGTCGTACGCGCGGTGCTCGCCGAGTGGGCCGTGCACCCCTGGCTAGATCCGGACGCGGAGCCGCTGAGCGTCGGGGGGTTCCTGGCGGAGTTCGTGCCCGGCCACCTCGCGCAGGGCGGCCGACTGCACGAGGCCGCCCGGCGGCACCAAGGCGAGCAGATCGTCCTGGACGACGAGCCAGGCCCGTTGCCTAACCCCTTCGCCGCCGCCCAGGGCGGCTGCTTCTCCGCCGCGCCGCTCATCCGGCCGCTGCGCGGCAGGTGCCACGGCGACCTGCACACCGACAACACGCTGGTGCGCGCCGCCCCGCTGCTCGACCTGGGCGATTTCTACCTGATCGACAACGCCCACTACCGCAAGGACGGCCTGCTGGCCCGCGATCCGGTGCACCTAGTCCTCTACGTCGTGGCCCGGACCCTCGACACCGTCTCGGCGGCAGGGAGGTCGGCACTGATCGACCTGCTGCTCGACCCGCGCGACGGCCCCGCAGCCCTCGTACCCGGCTGGCTCGGCGACCTCGTCACCGGCGTGGAACGCGTCGGCTCGGCATGGGTAGAGCCCTCCGGCCTGGTCCCGGAGTGGCGGCAGCAGACGCTGCTTTCGCTGGCCGGGTGCGCGCTGGTGTTCCTGGGCCGCGCCTCTGTGCCCGAGGCAGACAAACCCTGGTTCCTGCGGCTGGCCGCGCGGGCCCTCCAGCAGTTCGCGGAGCGCAACCCCGGCTCCCTGCGCAGCGGCGGACCCGCCCCCACAGATCCCGGCGTCGCCGCCACCGGGTGGATAGCCGCGCTATGCCTGGACCTGCCGGCGGCCGCGGCGGAGGCCGCGCGGCAGGGCGAGGCGCGGACGGCGGAACTGGAGGAACTACGCGACGCCGCGCTGAGCGGCCTGGACCGCACCGAGGCCTACCGGGAGTTCGTCCGCTCCCTCGGCGGCCCCGACCCGGACCCGCGCTACGGCACCCGGGGCACCGAGGGCCGGCCCGAGGCCCACGAGGCGTTCGTCTGCCCGCTCGGGGCGTGCGCACGGCGCGAGCGGCGCGAGCCCGGAGAGGCGCGGCCCTCGTGCCACCTGGGCCGCGACGGGGCCGAGCCGCTGCTCAGCACGCTCGGCTGACGCGGTGTGGGCCTACGGCGAGCAGTACGGCGGCTGGCGGGACTTCGCCGCACCAGAGCTGTTGCTGTGGACGGCGGCGGCCGTCTACGTGGTCGCCGTCCGGCACCCAATCGGCGGTTGGGGCCTGCCGGACGGCCCGGTGGGGTGGCTGCGGGCCGGGTGCCTGGTCGGCGGCACCGCGACGGCGGCGGTCCAGGCCCGGCGGATCCTCTCCCGGCACGTCGCCGCAGTCCTCCTAGGGCGACGTCACGAGCGCCTGCTGCGCCCGCTGCTGCGGCGGCGCCTGCGCCAATGGGAGGAGGCGCACCGGCTGGCCGGGCGGGAAGGGCCGGAGGGCGACCGCCACGCAGCCGAGCGCAACCGGATCGCCCTGGCCCGTCCGCGGTCGCCGACGTGGATGGGCGACCGGGTGCTCGCCGTCGAGAGCCGGGTGCGCGGCGAGTACGGCCTTGACCTGCCGTCCGCTTGGCCCCGGTTTTGGCTGCTGCTCCCGGACGGGACGCGAGCGGCCCTTCGGGCCGCCGAGCGCGACTGGCGGTCTGCGGTGGACGCAGCAGCCTGGGCGTTGTTGTTCGCGGTGCTCGCCTTAGCGTGGTGGCCGCTGTCAGCGCTGGCTGTGTTGGGCGCGGCGGCCGCCGCGGGCCGTGCCAGGGCGGCCGTCGAGACCGCCACCGACCTGGTGGAGGCTGCGGTCGATCTGTACGCGCGGGATCTCGCCCACGGCCTGGGCGTCGCCCCGGAGGCGGGCGAGGTCACCCCGGCGGTGGGGCGCCTGCTCAACACACGCTTCCGCAAGGGAGGTTGACACGGCGGCTGCCGGGCACGGTGCCGGCAGGCCGCCGCCTTTCCCCCGATGCGCGGCCTGCAGCAGCCCGGTTCGCAGGCTCCCGCCCGACGGGTCGGCCTCCACCAGCGCGCTGCTGCGCGGCGAGGCCAGGCGGGACACGCCCACCCCGCACAGATCTTGCCGACCCCGGCATGCATCCTGCACCTATCCTGCCGGCGTCAAATTGCAGTCCGCCGACCCGGCTGGGCACTTCTGCCTACTCCTGCGACGAGCCAGCCTGTTGCTTGTAGGCGCTCAGCGCGACAAGTCCGCCAGGCTAAGGAGCAGATGTGCTGACTCTGGGTAATTAATGTCCGAGTGAGCTCCAGCGAAGCTCAAACGGCCACGTCGAAAGAGCCAACTGGCGTCTACGTTTACTATCCGATGGTCGAGATCTTCCATTGCGTAGGCACGATTTAGCGGCAGCAATTGGATGCGGTGTACGTCGGTTGGAGCACGCCTGGCGCCTGCGAACCCGATTCCTGCACTGCCCTCAGCCTGCCGATGCCAGATGCCGGTCGCACGGTCATATCGTGAGTGCGTGAGCACGATGGGTCCGCATAGAGGAGCCCAGCGGTCACGCCCAGGTCCCGGGAGAAGAGCTGGAAATATCTCTTCAAGCGCGTCACGTGGCGCAGCCATCTGGAAGACAAGCAAGCTATCCACGGTAAACGGCCTTTGTGGGTCAGTTCCCACGCTCCAGCTGAGCAAATCAGCCGATTTCTGACTGGCAGCCCATTGAACAGCCTCGCATAGAAACCGACCACCGAAAGAATGGCCGCACAAGTGCAGGAACTGTCCGAAGCGGTTCTTGAGCAGGTGCGAACCGGGTGTAATACGGTTCTGATCCAGGTAACCGAGTAGATGACTGATAACGTACGCTGCCTGTCCTTGCCCCTCAGCCCCCATCTCATGAGCTCGATCCCGTATGCGCCGGTATCCAGACAGCGAGGAACGGCTAGAGGAAGGCCAGCGGACCGACACGAGCCACGGCCGGAAGCCGTCCCGCGACAGGTCCAAGTAATAGTCCGGGCGTGCCGCTCGTTGCTGCAATGCCTGGCCCAGCAGCAGCTGCGCCTGCCGCGTTGCTGCGTCAGGGAGAGTTCGCCACCCATGGACATGCACGTAGATGTCCGTCGCCCAATGAGGGATCGGGAGATTGTGGCGAAGGTATTCCGGAACGCGATTTCCAGAAACCGGTTGACCGCCCTCCTCGCTTAGAAGCATGCCACGCTCATTCAAGTCGACTGTCGCTGCCGGAACACCTTTCTCCATAACTAGATCCTCACTTCCCAGCGTGCAGCGACAATCGACTATCCAGCCCGCAGTGTAGAGAGTAGGTCAACGCCAGGGGATTTCGGTAAGTCTCGGCAAAGTGTCGGGCAAGCTCCCGGACAATCGCCCCTGCCGTGGACGAGCCCGCCAAATATCTGCCAATGAACTCATGGGCATAGTGGGCACCGAAGAGTTTAGGAATTTCAATTTGAGGACCGAGGACACCTTCCGCCCCACTCCGTATGAACACTCCACCAATATGCTCAAATTCCACTGAATCCGCAACCAGACCGGCAAAGCAAGCATTGAGCATCACAAAAGGACGAAAGATCCCTTGCTGTCCATCGGTACGGGCCTCGGTCCGCAACCTATTAACCAATTCCCCGTCAATTCCCATAGAATCGCTGAGCCGGATCACAAGGTGAGGCTGCGGTGCGCCTTCAAAACTCCCATGGCACCAAAAATACATTAGGTCTTCGTCGACATTAGGCGATTGCAAAGCTCTAATCAGTTCATCGCTCTGAGTGCGCTCTGTCAGATCCGTAGATAGGAGTAGCGTCCGCACTCTGGCAGCTCCTTCGACCGTGTTAAGCTGCATGTCTACATTCAGACTTGTGGCTGCTTGAGCGTGGGCGATAAGCACTGGCGCTACGCTTGGATAACAGTCGGCTGTCTGGTCGATCTGATGTCGATACCCGAGGAAACGGGCAAAATGGTCGTCAGTTTTCTCTGGGAAAGAGGCCAATGCCATCATCGGCCACGGTAGGTAGACGTCGGAATTGAACCTAACGCGCAAATTTTCATCCCGCAATGCTTCTATTAGATCCCGGCGGAGGATAGTCAAGCGTGGATGGTCCCCGTCAAGGAGTTGCTGTAGCAGATAGTTGCCTTCATCGGCGAGGTCTTTGATTACAGGGAGCAGCTCATCTTCGGGGTAGGCTGTCAGGTCCACCGATTTCTGGAAAGGGGTGACCTCCATCGGCATGCCGTCCTGGTATCGCTCATGATTCAAGAACCGCTCTTTCCAGATTTCGCGCAAGCGATTTGCTTTGCGATGAATTACTGTGCCAGAATTCTTCAATGGAGCCTGGTGTATGCCAGATTTCAAGGAAGGGACCTTCGGGCCGAACATACTGATGTTCATGGGGCCAGCCCCGGCGGTGATGTTGACTACTACATCCGGGTGGGCGTAAGAGGGGCCGGGCAGACTGGTATAACCGTTGCTCGGATCCTGGGGAACCTCCGGCGGAATCTCACGTGACATGACAGCTATTCTCCATCATTTTCATCCGTTGCTCTCACATCGAATGTCGCCTCAACCTCTTGAAGTACAACGCCAAACTCGCGCTCGTACACGGTGAATCGCAAACAGTGTCTGCCTGCTCGCTGGGTGATAAATGTGAATTCGGCGGCGCCTCCGGAGGGGGTAGCGTCATAAAGGAGCGCAGTAGGGGAAATGTTGCCGATATTCCGAGAGGATGCGATCAGTAGCAACCTGCCTGGTCCGTTATCTCCAGCCCAGGGGTGCCCTTCCGGCACATCAAGGTGGAAGTGGAATCGCGCGAGCTCTCCTGACAGCAGCTCATCGTCCAAGGAGATCACTTTCGCCACACATCGCGGAATCTCTGTGGGATCAGGCGCGTGGACACTTTGAGTCTCTTGCAGCGCTTCGGTGTGCGCCACGGACGGCTCGGTGACCGCCGGACGGCGATGGCCGTCGGACCCGCGACTGGTTGAAGGGCTTTCAGTTGCGCCGCTACCTTGCGTGCGGGCGCCTGCATGGGCTGGCAAACGGGTCTCACGTTGTACCGGCTTGCGACCGCGGCCGCCACGCTCGCCACCACGGCCACCACCACGGGCCGGACGGTCGCTGCTGCCACCGGCACCGCCACGGGCTGGGCGGTTATCCGCACGGGCAGCGGCGTTCTCGGCGCGGACCTCGGCGATGTTCTTGACGTCGCCCTTGTAGATCCAGACCTTCACACCGATACGGCCGAAGGTCGTCTTGGCCTCGAAGAAGCCGTAGTCCACGTTCGCGCGGAGCGTGTGCAGGGGCACACGGCCCTCGCGGTAGAACTCTGAGCGGGACATCTCGGCGCCGCCGAGACGGCCACCGCACTGGATCTTGATGCCCTTGGCGCCGGCCTTCATCGCCGACTGCATGCTCTTACGCATGGCCCGACGGAAGGAGACGCGGGAGGAGAGCTGCTCGGCGACGGCCTGGGCAACCAGCTGAGCGTCGGTCTCGGGGTTCTTGACCTCGAGGATGTTCAGCTGGACCTGCTTGCCCGTGAGCTTCTCGAGGTCACCGCGGATGCGGTCGGCCTCGGCGCCACGGCGGCCGATGACGATGCCCGGACGAGCGGTGTGGATGTCCACACGCACACGGTCACGGGTGCGCTCGATCTCCACCTTCGAGATGCCGGCGCGCTCCATGCCGGACGTCATCATCCGACGGATGGCGACGTCTTCCTTGACGTAGTCCTTGTACAGCTTGTCGGCGTACCAGCGGGACTTGAAGTCCGTGGTGATGCCGAGCCGGAACCCATGCGGGTTAACCTTCTGGCCCACTACCGGATCCCCTTCGTGGAGGCGACGATCACGGTCTTGCGGCTTCTGCTCACCGTCAGGGTGGCTCGCACAACCATTGTCCCTCGAAACGCCCCACCACGCCCGGCGAGACAGGGCCATCGGCGGGCGCGCCGGTAGCACTCCAATGCCCAGGTGGTCTGGCTCGACTGCGGCGGTTGCGGCCGGACCGACAGGTGCGCCGCGATCGGACGGGTGGCCTAACGAGCGCCAAAAGTTGGTCAGTTGCGGCACAAAGATCGCGGCCTGGCGGCCTGAGCTCCGACGTCACGGCCTTGGTTCCGGGAGCTGTCCGGGATTGATTTCGCTGATCTCTACCTCAGTGCATCCGGCGTCTTCGAGCTCCTTCTGGCGTCCGACGGCGCTGGGCTTGTCGTAGCTAACGGTGGAGGATCGATGGACGCCGTCGGGGGCGGTCCAGGTGAGGCCGAAGTTCTTCATGGTGATCGCTACGGGGGTCGTCCTTTTTGGCGGTGCTGACAACACGTCCGTAGAAAAGGCTCCCCGGCAGAATCCGTCATCGGCAGCCCAGGCCCGGTGGGCGACGCCGTCCCAGCTGTTGGGGTCGTGCTTCAAACGGGATGCAGCGGCGTCCAGGAGATATGCCCGCACTGCATCCTCGCCGGCGCGCTCCAGTTGGTCCTGAAGGCTTTGTTTGATGCTCTTCAGGGTTCGGTTGGCTTGCACGCTGTAGCGCTTGGCGAGCTCAAAGAGTGCAAAATGATGGTGGACCCGGGACGTGAGTGTTTCATCCCAGTCTGGTGGTGCCGCGACAAAGTACGTCAGTTGTCCCTGATGGTTCGGAACGATCTCGGCGTCGAGCCAGCCCTCGGTGTCGATCTGGTCGAGGTATGGGTGCAGCGGAGTGGTTTCAGCGCTGCTCGGGCTCACTTGGCCCTTGGCGTAGTTGCACCTTTCGCAGATCGGTACGAGGTTGAGCGGATCAACACATAAGGCCGGGAACTTAATCTTCGGCATGACGTGATCGAGTTGTGCTACTTCCCCGTGCCCGCACATGGGGCAGCGTTCGTCCTCGGGCGCGTCCATGATCTGGTCGTAGATGTCACGACCACCAGCCGAGCACATGCCGTTCTTGTACGCCCACTTCACGAAATCCCCGGGCGCGATTCCGGGTGTCCTAAAGGCGCCGGGATCAAGCTCGTGCAGCGTCCGGGTTTCAGCTGCCGTACGGAATCGCAGGCCAGCCTGCTCCACCTTGTCAGCCACCCCAAGCAAGAGCGCGCGCCGCTCTAGCATCTGCGTAACGGAAACCGATCGGACATACGAGTCCCGGGCAGTGATCACCGGTGGATCAAGATGCCACATCAGGCGTCGTCGCCCTCAGCTTCCTTTGTTGCAAGAAGGATCCGAACGAGTCCTCGCGCCTCGCCTCCGAGCTGATCATGGAAGCGAGCCAGGACTTCGTCGTAGCTGTCCAGGTCAGCAACAGCCTTTTCGATCTCAGCGTAGAAGCCAGACTCCATCACCTCGAGGCCGAAGATCTCATGGGTGAGGACGCCGACGTTCTCTCCGTAGGTCTCGATGCTGGGACGTCGGGCGCGCCGCCGTTCGCCGCTGCGGATCAGCTTGTAAACGCAGGCGCGCGGAACCTCCTGGAGGACCACTGGGGAATGGGTGGCGACCACGGCGACGCCATTGCGCTCAGACAGGAGATTGGACAACGCCCGTACGAACGCGGAGAGCAGCGGTGGGTGCAGATGAGCCTCGGGCTCATCGATAAGGACCAAGGACTGCTCGGCCACCATCTGCACGAGGCGCGCGAGAGTGAGGAGCACGATGGCGTGGCCTGCGCTCAGCTGTGAAAACTCGTGTGCCAGGTATTGTATTTTTCTCTCGTCGATCACCGCCGGGAATTTCGGGTCGCTGTCGACGAGATCGCTGGTGAGGAATTCCGGGAGGTGTCTGTCCTGGTGGAGCATGCTCACGCATTCACGCCAGCGGGCGAAGCGGCCTGCGGCGGCGATCTCCGACAGGCTGTCGAGGAACTCCTTGGTCAGCTGCCCCCGCTCCTTGGGACGGGGTCCCTCTGCGGTTTCATCGACGAGTCCTACGTAGGTGTACCCGGGGCCCGCTGACGTGAGGTCACGGAATGCATCGAAGGCGCTGAAGGAGACGGACAGCACGTTGACGAAGGGCTCCCCAGCAGGGGCCGTGCTCGTGGGTAGGTACTCGATGCGCCCAAATCCCTGCTGATCCTGGTGCTGCGGTCGTAGCGCGAGCCACGCGAGCTCCCTCAGCATCGAGGTCTTGCCAACACCGTTGCGTCCGATCAGGACATGGATGTTGCTGGGCGGTGCGGAGTTGGGCTCGACCTCGAAGGTGAGCGATTTCCGCGGGCGGTCGGCTGGCCCGGGCTGAGCGCTGGCTGTCGGAAAGTGATAGTGGAATCGGAACTCGGTCAGCCGGGCGCCCCCGGTGGCAATGCGGTGGTACTGGTTGCGTACGGTCTTCGGATCGATGCCGCGAAGGAGTGACGTTCTCACGACGTGGTGCTCCTGGGCCTCGGCGAAGCGGTCCAGACTGAAGGCGATGTCCCACAACCCGACGAGGATCTGTTCTCGCACCTCGTCACCGAGCTTCCGGATGCCCTCGTAGTAGAGGTCGTCCTGTCCCAGCGAATACCAATCGATCGCCCCGGCTCGGGGGATCTCGTCCTCGTACTCTCCCGGTGCCAGGGCGCTCGGCCCGGTCTCCTGGTCGCCGCGGGCAATCTTGAATCTGCCCAGCTTGTACGGTCGTAGTCCTTCCGGGCAATACCACAAGTCGTATGACGTGCGGTAGCCGTAGTCGTTCCAACTGTCGGGTACGAGCACAGCGCCGGGATGCTCTTGCGCCGACACGGATCTCCGGTCGGGCTGCACAATGAACCGCACACGAACTCCAAGATGCACTGACTGATCGGGTGTCGCCCCGAGGCGAGCAAGTGGACTGGGACCAGTATGAGGACCGGCCCGCAGAGGTTTGCAGATTCCCAGGTTCAAGGAGCCCGAGAACTCCGACGCACGAGACCCGCGATGAAGCTCAGCACCTCCGGCCGGAGGGGCGCGTCGAAGGCTGGGTGCCCCAGGCGCCCGGGCCGTCAGCCGCCGTTGTCGGCCACGTTTGGGTCGGGGGCGAGTATTGGGGGACGGATGGCGTGATCGCCGAGGCGGTGGCGGGCGCGGTCGGCGGCCGCCTCGACGGATCGGGCCCGCCCGTCGCCCGGGTCGAGGGTGAGTTGGTGGTAGGCGGTGTCGTCCGGCAAGAGCTGCTCGGCGCGCAGCATGTAGGACCGCACCCTGGCCCGTTCCAGCGCCAGTGCCTGGAGTATGTCGAGTGCCACAGCCGCCAGGGCGGGGGAGTGGGCGGTTGGTTCTGGCAGGGTCCGAGAGCGTGTGGAGGTGGAGCGGTCGGCGTACCGGACGGTGAGGTGAGGTGCCGGCAGACCTGGTGGGCGTCGCGCAGCCGCATCCCGATCTGCTCGGCGAGGGACAGCACGGCCCGGTGGTGGGCGGCCGGGTCGAGACAGTCTCGTTCGAGGAGGCAGTCGGCGGTGAGGCGCTCGGCGGGGGACGCGGGCGCCCACACCGTCTTCCACTCCGGGCTGCAGGCCGTAGCGTCTTCGAGGGTGACGAAGATGATGCGTTTGCCGCTGGCGATCGGCGGGGTCTGGGTCGAGGCGCGGACCCCTGCGACGAGGACCTGCTGCCCGGCGCGTAGACCGGACGGGTGGGCGGAGTCCGTTGCGCCGATCTCCCGCAGCAGTCGGTGGTGGTGCTCCATCAGGTGCACCGAGACGTCGATGCCCAGGGTGTCGAGCTCGGCGTTCAGAGCATCGCGGCCGGTCATGGCGGGCAGGCCGGATGGTTCGGTGCCGCCGATGGCGCCCGCGGCCAGCGGAAGTTGTCCGTCGGTGGTCCAGTGCGCCGATCTGGGCGAGCCGGTCGGCCAGCGGGCGGCTGGGGCGGGCGCGCTGCCAGAAGTCCGACAGGGAGTTGTAGGGCTGGGCGGCCTCGATGCGGGCGGCTTCGTCGCCGCTGATGCCGCGGACCCCGGCCAGGGCAAGGCGTACCCCCACTGGTCCCCGGCGGCCTTCTCCACAATTTGCGTGGAGCACGAAACGGCTGTCCTCCACCCGATCGCCCTCTGGCCGGCCTGGCAGGAGCTCACCAAACCCGAGACCTGCGGACTCACCGGGCCGAGCGCGTGGCACCGCGACCACCACGGACCCTGCATGAACGTACTGCGCAACGCGCGCGCCGTTTCGCCGTGCACGAAGGGAGAAGCGCCAGATCGACCACCGGCTCCCCAGCAGGGTGCGCAGCGCCTGGTAACAAACCGAGGGCGCTTGACCAGAGGCGATGACCGCAGTGCGAGGGGTCGGCGCCCCGACTGGCGTCAGCTCGCCGACGGGGAGGGCCATGCCAGCGGGTGACCGTGGACGCCGGTCAGGTGCGCGTGGTCCAGGTTCGCGTCGGTGAGGTTCGCGCCTGTGAGGTTTGCGTCGGTCAGGTCCGTGGCGACCAGGAACGCGCCGGTCAGGTCCGCGCCGAGCAGGAGTGCCCCGTTCAGGTCCGCCCCGGTCAGGTCCGCTCCGTGCAAATCCGCGCGAGTCAGGCTCGCGCCGCCCAGGTTCGCACGGTCCAGGTCCGCGCGGGTTAGGTTCGCGCCGGTCAGGTCCGCGTTGGCAAGCACTGCGTGCGTCAGGTCCGCGCCTACTAGGACCGCGCTGGGCAGGTCCGCACTGTGCAAGTCCGCTCCCGCCAAGTTCGTGCCGTGCAAGTCCACGACCACGCCCTTCGCCAACGGGACGGCGAGGATGCCCAAGGCGGCGGCGATGTCGTTCGCTGGGGAGGGGGATCCCTTCGTGGTGTGTCCCGTCTTGGGGGCGTGGCTGCGGATGTAGGCGGCGAGGACCTGCACCACGGTGGGGGCGTCACGGGGGGAGTCCTGGGCACTGCGTTGCAGCGCGTACATGCCGCTGATTCGTACCTCTTCGGCCGCGTCGCCCAGGTTCGTGACCGCAGCGGTGTAGCGGTCGGTGGCCTGCCCATCACGGGTGAGGTGCTGCTCACCACTGGCCTGCCGGACCGTCACCAGGGCTGCTCCGGCCGCCACCAGCGTGGAGACGCTCACCAGCAGCGCGACCGAGCGCTCCAGCCGTGTCCACCAACGGCTCCCTCCTGTCCCGCCCGCGGACCTCGGGGTGTCGGCCGTCGGCTGCGGGCTGGTCCCGCCCGCGGGAGCCGAGGTGGGGGGACTGGGCTGCGGTTGCGTGGACGCGCCCGGGGGCTGCAGGGTCGGGCCGGAACTGGGACCGGCTGCCGGGGCCGGAGCCGCGGCCGGGGCCGGTTGTTGACGCTGGCGGAGCCGGTCGGTGATGCGGCGTAATTGCGCGATGCGTGCCCCGCGCCCGGGGCTCTGCCTGGTCATGAGGGCACTCCAGCACCCGCGTGGTCGGCACGGGCCGGGTTCGGGCGATACGTGACGGCTTTGGGACGTAAAGCCCTCCACTTGCGGGTGCGGCCGCGCCCTTCGCGCAAGAGGCTGGAGATATGCCAGTGCTCGCGAACCAGGAGAGTGCCGACCATGCCCGGCCGTAGGAAGCAGCCCGTAGCGCCCCCCAGCGCCTTCGATGTCGATGCCGCCGTCGACGAGCTGTACGTCACCGATCCGGACGCTTTCGTGTCCCGGCGCAGCGAACTGGCGGGCGAGGCGAAGGCCGCCGGGGACGCGGCTGGCGCACGGCGGCTGCGCGGCCTGCGTCGGCCGACTCTGGCGGCGTGGGCAAGCAATCTCCTGGTCCGCGACGACCCCGACCAAGTCAGGCAATTTCGCGAGCTGGGGGAGTCACTCCGCGCAGCCCACCGCACCCTCGACAGGGAGCAGATGCGGGACCTGTCGACTCAGCAGGGCCGTGTGATCACCGCGCTTGCCGGGCAGGCCGCCCGCCTGGCCGCCGCGGCGGGCCACCGGATCAGCGACTCCGCCCAGCAAGAAGTCGCCACCACGCTGCGGGCGGCACAGCCGACCCGGACGTAGGCCGCCGAACAGTGGGCCACAGGCCGCCTGAGCGGTGCGCTCAGTGCCCCGACCGGGATCATCACCTCCCTCGCGTCCGCCACGCCCCCACCAGCAGCTCGGGACCGCAGCGAGCCCGCAGACCCCGGCGCGGAGAAGCGGCAGGCGCGCATCGAGCGTGCCCGGCAGGCGGTCGAGGATGCCGAACGCCTGCTGGATGAGCGCCGGGCGGACCAGGCCAGTGCCGCAGCAGAGGAGGACCAGCCGTCAGCCGAGGCGAGCGGGCCCGTCAGCGGGTCGAGGACGCCGAGCGAGAGCTGAAGGAGGCCCGCGAGGAGCGCAAGGCTGTAGACCGCGAGGTCAGGCAGGCGCAGTCCCGGCGCCGCGGCGCCGAGGAAGCCCTGGCGTCCGCTGAACGCGCGCACGCGAAGGCCGCCCGGCAGGTTGAACGGCTCGAAAACGAATCCGCTTAGCCCCGACACGCTCCGGCCGGCCAGGAAGGGCCGGGGGCCGCCTCGGTTCACCTGGTCAGCGCAGCCGCATTGCCTCGACCTGGGCGTGCCGGGTGGCGCCTGCCAGCACTTCGACCGTCACGCCGACTGGGGCCGTAGCGTAGGGCTCACCTGTATCCACCCTCACGGGCGAACCGGCCTTGACTGTCCGCAGGCGGTCGGCGACCTGCCGCGCCAATCCGGCGCCCAAGCCACGTGAGGACGGCGCTGCCGTCGGGCAGTCGGACCGCAATAGCCCGGGGCGGGCTGGCGGCCCCGCGTAGGGCACGGACCTGGGCGGGGTCTCCGTTCACTGTCGGGCTGCTGCAGCCTCACCGATCTTGTCCAGTACCAAATCGCGGATGGGGGGCGGCATCACTCCGGGCTCTGCGAGAAGGTTCCACTGGCAGCCGGGCATGAGGTTGTCGAGCATCACGAACGCCTGGCACTGAGAGGGCGGAATGAGAGATTAAGTCCATTCTGTCGTCGCCTGAACGTGTGGCCTTACTGCCTCCGGCAGGTCGCGGGGATGGCGCCGTGCTGAGGTGACTGCGTGAGTGACCGCAAGCCCTACAAGAGCGACTTATCCGACGAACGCTGGGCGCTGATCGAGCCGGTGATCACCTCGTGGAAGGTCCAGCATCCCTCGGTCAGCGGCCACGAGGGCCGCTACGAGATGCGGGAGATCGTCAACGCCCTGCTCTACCAGTCCCGGACCGGCTGCCAGTGGGACTACCTCCCGCACGACCTACCACCCGCCGGCGCGGTGAAGTACTACTTCTATACCTGGCGCAATGAGGGCACCGACCAGGTCATTCACGACTTGCTGCGCTGGCAGGTCCGCGAGAAGAGGGGCCGATTGGCCGACCCCAGCCTGGTGGTGCTCGACACCCAGAGTCTGCACGCGGCGGCCGGTGTGCCGGCCGAGACGACGGGACGCGACGCGGCGAAGAAAGTGCCCGGCCGCAAGCGGGGACTCGCCGTGGACGTGCTTGGCCTGGTGATCGCCGTGGTGGTGCTGGCCGCCTCCGTCCATGACAACGCCTTCGGCACCGCTCTGCTGGACAAGGTCGCAGCAGGCAGTGGGGGCACCGTGACGAAGGCACTGGTGGACCAGGGGTTCAAGAAGACCGTCGTGGACCACGGTCGGCAGGTGGGCATCGACGTCGAAGTCGTCGAGCGCAACCCGGCCGAGACCGGGTTCGTCCCGCAGCCGATCCGCTGGCGGGTGGAGCAGACGAACGGGACCTTGATGCTGCACCGGCGGCTGGTACGCGACTACGAGCACCGCCCCGCCTCGGCCGAGTCCCGGGTGTACTGGGCGATAAGCGATGTGATGGGCCGTCGGCTCACCGGTAGCGCGACGTCATGGCGCGGCGCATGACCAGCGGGGACCTGACCCTGGGGGCGGTGGTGGTACGTCTGGAGGAGCGAGAGCGGGAGATCGCCGCGCAGGCCGAAGAGACCCGCGAGCAGATCACGCGGCTCACCGCTGTGCTGGCCGAGCTCGGTCGGGCTGCCGAGGAGGTGCGGAGCACCCGCAAGACACTGCTGGAGCTGCCCGACCCGGCCCCGCCCGCGCCGTCGGCGTCCGCCGCCGAGCTGCCGGAAGGGGCGGCCTACCAGGAAATCATGGTGGTGTTCGCCCAGGCAGACGGTCCGCTGCGAGCGCGGGGCGTGTGCGAGGCGATGGACCTGGACCCGGCCCCGAACAACATCAACAACGTCCGTTTGAAGCTCAAGCGCCTGGCCGGGCGCAACATCCTGGCCGAGACCGAACCCGGCCTGTTCGCCCTGCCACGACCGTATCCGTCCGTCAAACAGCCCTGACCAGCTCGCCTACTCGAGGTCTGAGCTCGAATCGGCCGATGGCTCAAGGCCCGTAGCCTCGGACGACGTGGCCTTGATGCTCCCCGGAGCCCAGCCGAGGACTTCCTCGAACCTGCGGGCAACCGTCGGAGTGGGCAGGTCCCCACGGTCGCGTTCGAAGGTCCGAATGGTCGCGTGACTCAGCCAGGTACGTCGTGCGAGCTCGCGCTCCGAGATACCTTCGGCTTCACGGAACTCGACGAGGGCTCGCGCCAGCCGTGCCGATTCCTCACTCATGACGGCAGTATGCCGCTGAGTCCTGGCTGCGACAGCCTTCTGTCTCGATCCCAGGCCGCGAGAGCAGCGGGAGGCCCGCGGACTGCCCTGCTCTGCAGGTCAATCCCGCGACAGAGAGAAATCCGGCAAATCTGTACGTACCGCCCTCTGAAAGAGCAGCATCAGTGCCGAGAATGCGGTTTTCGTTGGCGGGGATACGGGGTCACGCACGGCATCGATGACGCTGAGGCCGGAGAGCAGAAGTCTTCCGCGTAGCCACTGCGTAACGGCCTCGCCGAGGTCGTTGGCATCCAGTTCCGCCTCAACTCGCCTGCACAAGTCCAGCGCCCACAGACGCGTTTCGTGTGCTGCGCGCCATCCCGCCGCAAGGTCGCTCAGCGGCATGGTGTCGGCCAGCGCAGTCAGCAGGTCCCGGGCGTCGCGGTCAGGCAGGATCTTCAGCGACATATCGTCGCCGAGGACCGTGTCGGAGAGTTCTGGTGCATCCTCGTGGGTGGTCTCCACCAGCGAGGCGAACGGGTGAGCCGTCATACCCGGACTCATGGCTCGCATGAGCGCGCCGATGTCCTGAAGCGGGATGGAGCCGCCGAGAGTAGCTGTTACGGCGGTCAAGGTGGCGTCCTGCGAGGTGAACCTTGGCGGGTCGTCGTTGCGGTCCAGCCCTGTTATCTCTGGGGGCAGGTTGCCGAGGATGCGAGCGATCCTGTCGTCGATGCGCCGGACGCGGGCGGGCACCAGGACAACGCGGTGGGTGGAGTCCGCCAGGGTGTTGGACAGCTCGTTCAGCCGGTCGTCCAGGTCAATGACGGTGCCTGTGGGAACCTCCTCGCCTGGGATGGGGCTGGTGTCCACGCTGCCGCGGAAGGCCGCCCGGACCGTTGTCTCCGGTACTGGGAGGCCCTGGGCGAACAAGAGCAGCGCCAGGTCCGACGGACGTTTGCCCCCGTGCGAGAGGGGCGAGAGCGACGACCAGCTCGAAGCTCTCGGGCGGCGCGGTGGATGTGCTGCCCCGGCCCCGGCCGAGGCCACCGCCGGGGATGTTCCCCGGAAGGAGACCAGCCCGCCGCCAGACCGTGAGCTGCTTGACGGTGACGGTGAAACCATGCCGTTCTGCGTAATCGATGAGCTGCTGGTCGGCTGCGCTGGGGGTCTTGCTGGAAGCCATGGCGAGACGTTACCGAAGCTGGCGAGCGGGGAGGCGGGTTTTAGAGGCCTCCCATCTTCGGCGGGTCGTGTCGGTAGGCGAGCGGTGAACTGGTGGAGAGGCGGCCGACAGGTGGCCGCCCTCCGGAGTCACGGTGGTGCTCTTGCGAAGTGGCCCTGAAAAGGCACCAGTTCGGCGTTGCGGCCAACGTGCTGCGGTCACAGTGACGCAGACCACCGGAGCCATGCTGCGGGGCCTACCGCCCCTGCTCTGCCTACAAGGAAGTTGCCTACATGTCCACGGATCCGACTCACCCGCAATCCAGCGACTCTTTGGACCTGCGGATGGCGGTGGTTCTGCTCGTCTTGGTGATGGGACTCTTGATCACCGGCGCTGCTATGTACCTCGCTCTGGTCCATCCGACTCTCGCTCAGCCTCTTGGCGTTGGCGCTGCCATTTCGAGTGCTCACGCCAGTCTCATCGGCCTCGTAGCCCGAGCTATCCGGCGATGAAGGAGTCGCAACCCTCTCGGGCAGGCCCCCATGGGCCAGCCGCCCCGGACCGGGCATTCCCCCTGTGCTGAGGCTGGGCGGCATGAACCGTGGCCGTTCCGGTAGCGTACGGTCGTCGGTCCAGAATGGAGTGGCCGACGAGCCCCCCGGGTTCTCTTCGAGAGAAGAAAACGGATTAACAGCCGGGGGGCGCCATCTGATCTGCCGGACTCCACCGCATAAATCCCGCCGCCTTCCAGCCCGGAACTTGCGTACGCTGGATACATGAGCGACAAGCACGACGTCCACTCCGCCGCGCGGATCAGCGCCACACTCAGAACTCTTCTGGCCGGATTCCGGCAAGGCGGAGACAAAGCTGTCCCGGTTCTTATCGCTGAACACGACGGCGGGGAGCCGACCGCTGTCCTGCTGCCCTACGACCTGTTCCAGCAGTTGATTCAGCATCTTGACGACGAAGAGGAACACGCCCTCGCAGAACTCGTCGATGAGCGGCTTCCTCAAGCCCCTGTCCCCGGCCAAGGGTTGGACACGGATGCTCTCGCGCGGATCGTGGAGGCCGGCCAGGCCGAAGCCTCCGTCAAACCGGCTCAGCCGGGCACCGACGCGCGAGAGCACTGACGAGAAGGCAAGGGGGGCCATGGCGCCGAACGATCGCTACCGGGGAGACCACCTGCCGCTCGTCGGTGCCGACATTCTCAACCTGCCAAGCCTGCAACTCCAGAAGATCGCGCTGACCCGCATCGCGCAGTTGGCGAGCGGCGAAATCAACGGCAAGCCGCTCACGCGGGACCTGCGCGGATGCTTCAAACTGTACTTCGATGAGCAGGAGAACGACGTCGGGCGCCGGTTGAACCGCCCGGCTCCCGGATACCGCATCGTCTACCGGCTCCTGCCGCCCGTCGAAGATCCTCCCGACCGTGATACCCGGCCACCTCTTCAGGTTCTCGCGGTCGGACCACGCGCCCGTCAGGACGCCTACGAGCGAGCTGCGGCGCGCATGGCCCGACCGGAAGTACAGCCGGAGGCCGAGCAGCCATCGCCAAGATCCACCGGACCGGATCAAAGGCGCGGTCGACCACAATCCGAGGCAGAGCAGCTCCGCCAGGCCCCGAGGCCCCAGCAACACCGTCCGCTCTGAGCACACGGGGCGTACCGGTCCGCTCACCCCAGCATCATCGGTGCGCCTTCCTGACTGGCCGCTCGAATCAGATCCTCTGTCGGCGACGGGTGAATCGTGAGCTGCTTCCGACGCTTGGGCCACCGGCCCACTTTTTTCAGGTTCTGGATCACTTTTCACCCGTCGCCGACGCCGCCCTCGGCCGGACGGTACGGCTCACCTCCGCTCGCGCGGAGAGGACCTCGCCATGTTCGTCAAGTGGGGCGGATTCTCCGGCTCACCTCCGCTCGCACGGAGAGAACAACGAAACCGACCTCGCCACCTGCCGCGGAATCGGCTCACCTCCGCTCGCGCGGAGAGGACCGTTTCCTGGCGCGTTGCTTCTTCCCGTGCTTCGGCTCACCTCCGCTCGCGCGGAGGTGAGCCGGACGGCGCTGACGGCAAGGACGGGGCCCCAGGGTGCTCTCCGCGCGAGCGGAGGTGAACCGTACCCGCGTGCACGGATGACGGCGGCGGCGTGCTCTTCGCGCGAGCGGAGGTGAACCGGTGCGGATGACCTGCGGGCGGGGCGGGGTGGTGCGCTCTTCGCGCGAGCGGAGGTGAACCGCGGCACGTCGCGGTTCGGTCGACGGGCGCGTGGTCCTCTCCGCGCGAGCGGAGGTGAACCGCCCTCGTACCAGTTCACGCCCACGATCAGCGGGGCCTCTCCGCGCGAGCGGAGGTGAACCGTGCCGTCCGGAGTCGAGGGTGTGGACCATGGCGTGCTCTCCGCGTGAGCGGAGGTGAACCGGTGACGTCGACCATGCGGGGCGTCCACGGGTGGTGTTCTCCGCGCGAGCGGAGGTGAACCGTGGCGGGACATGAAGAACGCCGCGAAGGCAAAGTGGTCTCCGCGCGAGCGGAGGTGAACCGGACCAGAGACAGCCTCCGGCGGGTCTGCGCGCGTGCTCTCCGCGCGAGCGGAGGTGAGCCGCACTCCCTGTGCGCGCTGGAGGTCAAGACCCGGTGCTCTCCGCGCGAACGGAGGTGAGCCGCACTTCTCGGACGAGGCGAAGCAGGCGAAGATGTGCTCTCCGCGCGAGCGGAGGTGAGCCGGACCGCAAGAGGCCCACATCGCTCAGTGCAGCGTGCTCTCTGCGCGAGCGGAGGTGAGCCGACCACCCGCGTGCCACGGCCCGATGACCTCGTGCTCTCCGCGTGAGCGGAGGTGAGCCGGCGAGTGGTGGAGGCTCGGAACTCACGGGGCAGTGCTCTCTCCGCGCGAGCGGAGGTGAGCCGATGGAGTCGGCTGGCCCGGACTGGTTGCGGAAGTGCTCTCCGCGCGAGCGGAGGTGAGCCGGTCATCCGCGATCTCTACGTAGCGCGGCTTCCGTGCTCTCCGCGCGAGCGGAGGTGAGCCGCGTGCCCGAACGACGGGGAACCGTGGCGGACGGTGCTCTCCGCGCGAGCGGAGGTGAGCCGCGTGCCCGAACGACGGGGAACCGTGGCGGACGGTGCTCTCCGCGCGAGCGGAGGTGAGCCGTTGCCGCTGCGTCGGCGCGCCACAACGGATGGGTGCTCTACGCGCGAGCGGAGGTGAGCCACCTCCGCCGATCAACCCGAACAGGCCGACGACGTGTGCTCTCCGCGCGAGCGGAGGTGAACCAACGAACCGGTTTCAGACCGTGCGGAACTGGCGTGTTCTCGGCGCGAGCGGAGGTGAACCGTCGGCGTAGACGAGGATCCGGTCGTCGGCCGCGTGCTCTCCGCGTGAGCGGAGGTGAACCGACCCACCGGACCGCGTGCAGCCCGGCCTGGGTGTGCTCTCCGCGCGAGCGGAGGTGAACCGACGGATGATGTTGAACCTCAGCCACAGGTGGAGTGCTCTCCGCGCGAGCGGAGGTGAACCGGACTCACGCATGACCGGCCGCCCGCCCCCTGGTGTGCTCTCCGTGCGAGCGGAGGTGAGCCGGCCGCCCGCCCGGCCGTGGACGCGCATTTCCCGTGCTCTCCGCGCGAGCGGCCATCTCGGATCGGTCCGCCGGTCTTCGGCGGACCGACTGGGCTACGCAGTTCTGGCTCGGTAGAGAATCCGGGACGCAGGCCTGCCAGGGGGCACGACCGTGGACGTGGCGCCAAAACTGCAGTTTGCGCTTGGAGATGGCGCTCGATGTACTACCGCACCTGGTGCTTGAAGCCCTGGACAACAAGCTGATCCATTTTGACCGGCCTCTTCGCCTCTGAGCGTGCGCCATGGTGGCGGCCGTTGGTCAGGCAATCACTGCCCCAGCGTGGTCTCCGGGTGGCACACTCCGCACGCCTCGGCGCCGTCCTGCTCCACGGCCGTGCGGGCTTGCGCCCAGTACACGCGCGTTCGCCTTCGGCCGCCGGCGCGGCATCTGGCGCGGTGGACGACCAGTTGGGGGCCGGTCTCCAGGGTGAGGCCGCGTTGTTCGATGACCCACCTCGGCGGCTCCCAGCGGCGTTCGGTGGGCACGCCCGCGTAGTCCTGGCCGGGGATGGGCTCGCAGACGGTGGTGGGCGCGTCGAACACCACGGGGGCGGGCTCGGCGGTGTACTTGCGGGCCCGTTCGACCTTGTCGTACAGCGGCAGCTCGACCACGCACCACCACGTGCGATCTTCCTCCTGGACTCGCAGGTGCATGACGGCGTTGACGGTCTGCCCGTCGGGGAGGGTGACCCGCACCAGCGGGCCGGGCTTCTCCTGGCTCACGGCTACCGCATGCTCGTGTCGGTCCACCACCGGCGGCCCACTTGCCGCGGGAGGCCCTTCTCCGCGCGGACGCTGATGCGGTGGGCGCGGCGGGTTTCGTAGGTGTAGCTGACCAGGATGATCCCGTGGCGCTCGATGCCGTTCAGGCGCAGGGTGATGCGCTGGCGGCCTGGGTGGAGCCAACCGTCCAGCACGATCCGATCGGGGCGCGGCAGTCGGCCGGCTGGCTCCGCATCCTCAATCAGTTCGTACATACATTCGACTATTTCATGGTGGGGTGCACCGGGCTACCTGGCGTGTCGTCGCGCGTGCGGCCGTCCCGCGGCTTGGTTTCGGCTAACGCCCTGGTGGAGTAGCCACAAGTGCGCCCGGCTCGCCCGGGGCGCAGGGTTGGATCATGCGCGCCCTGTGGTCGGGTCATGTCACCTGCGGTCTGGTCAGTGTTCCGGTGCGCCTGTATGCGGCGACGGAGGATCTGCGGCCGCAGCTTCATCAGGTGCACGCCGTTGACGGGTCCCGCATTCGGCACCGGCGCGTATGTGAGGCCGAAGATCGGGAAGTCACGGAGGCCGAGATCGCCAAGGGGTGGGAGGCTCCGGACGGGCGGGTGGTCGTGCTGGCCGATGAGGACCTGGAGCATCTGCCGTTGGCGACCCGCAAGATGATCGAGATCGCGGGATTCGTCGGCGTCGGCGACGTCGACCCGCTGATGTACGACCACGGCTATTACGCGGCCCCTGACGGACCGGCTGCGGGGCGGCCGTATGCCCTGCTTGTCGAGGCCCTTGCCCGCACCGGCCGTCTCGGGATCGCGAAGTTCGCCGTGCGCACCCGTGAGCGCCTGGTCGTACTGCGCCCCCGCCGCGGCGTCCTGGTCGTACACGGCCTGCACTGGCCGCAGGAGATCCGCGACCCGGGCGACATCGCCTCCCTCGCACCGGTCACCGAGCAAGAGCTGGGGCTCGCCGAAATGCTCATCGAGCAACTCGCCGGCGTCGACATCGCCAGCCTGCATGACCAGTACGGGGAAGCCCTGGACCAGGCCGTCACCGCGAAACTTCAAGGCCAGAGCTTGAGCGGGCCCCCCGAGCCGCAGCCCGTCGTAGACCTGATGCAGGCGTTGGAGGACAGCCTCCGACAAGCCCGGCGCGGCGACGGCTGGTAAGAGGTCCGGGCATCCGCCTGGTCATCGCCGATCGAGGCTATCCCCACGGCTCCGGCCTGGGCATCTTCCGCTACGTCGTCGAAAGAGCCATCGCCTGGATGCTGGCTTCCGCCGCCTACGCATCCGATGAGAACGACGCGAGGACATCCACGAGACATTCCTCGGCCGCGCCGCTCGCCTCATCACCTGTCAGACTAGTAGACTGTCGCGGCTTAATTTTGCTGTGTGGTGGGGTAGAGGTGGCGTAGTTTCACGCGTGCGTCGTCGGTGGTGAAGTGCCAGTCGACTTGGCGCTGGTCGCTGTTGGTGTACTGCTGCCAGGGAGTCGTCTCAAGCAGATGATGCTGCAAGCGAGTTGAAGGAGTGCGAGGTGGAGGTCTGCGCGTATCTCGTAGCGGATCCTGAGTCGCTTGAACTGGTGGAGCCAGGCGAACGTCCGCTCTACGACCCAACGAGACTTTCCCAGCCCGGAGCCATGGGTGGTGCCTTTGCGAGCGAACTTCGGTGTGATGCCGCGGGCCCGCAGAAGTCGGCGGTACTTGTCGTAGTCGTAGCCGCGGTCGGCGAACAGACGGCCTGGCCGGTGACGTGGCCGACCGCGCAGCCCGCGGATGCGGGGTATCGCGTCCAGCAGGGGCATCAACTGAGTGACGTCGTGACGATTCCCGCTGGTCAGCGAGACGGTCAGAGGAGTGCCATGCCTGTCGACGATCAAGTGGTGCTTGCTGCCGGGCCGGGCCCGGTCGACCGGCGAAGGTCCGGTGTGAGCCCCCCTTTCAGCGCTCGGACGTGCGAGCCGTCGATCGAGGCATCGTCCATGTCCAGCAGGCCCGCGGCCCGCAACTCGCCCAGCAGCACCTCGTGCAGTTGCGGCCAGACGCCGGCTTCGGTCCAGTCCCGCAGACGCCGCCAGGCCGTCACGCCGCTACATCCGACCTGTTCTGCGGGAACGTCCCGCCAGCTCACGCCCTTACACAGCACGTAGACGATGCCCCGAAGCGCAGCCCGGTCATCCGCCGGCAACCGCCCGGGATACCGATACCGCCTGGGCGGACGAGGAGGTAACGACGGGGCCACTCGTTCCCACAGGTCATCAGGCACAAGATCAGCGGACACCCAACCCATCCTGTCGACACACCACCCGACTGCCAAGCCCCACAACGAAGTTCATTCTGAAACGATCAGTTAGCCGCGACGGTCTACTAGGCACGTGGGCGGACAGCGAGTGAGCCATGAGACCCCTCGAAGCTCGCAGGTCGTGAAGTGGATCTCTCCGCGCGAGCTGAGGTGAGCCGTCGTGGGCGTCCCAATCGAACACCGCCGAGGGGTGCTCTCCGCGCGAGCGGGAGGTGAGCCGCCGTGATCTACCGGCTCGGCTACGGCACCGAGGTGCTCTCCGCGCGAGCGGAGGTGGGCCGTCCGTGCGCCTGCACACCGCCAACCATCTGCCTTCTCTCCGCGCGAGCGGAGGTGAGCCGTTGGTGATCGTGACGTTGCGCACGGAGACCGTGTGCTCTCCACGACAGCGGAGGTAAGCCAGTGCAGCGCGTCGGCGGCCACGGCGTCGGCGTCGAGTGCGGTGCCGCGCAGGAGGTCCCCGAGCACGTCGAAGGCGGCGACGGTCAGTGTCCTTCTTGCCTTTCAGCGGGCTGCCCACTGCGCCAGTCTCGTGTCGTCATCGAATATTTCAGGGTCCTGGTCATGCGTGAGCTCCTCGATCAGGGCCATGAGAGGGCCGTCGAGGTCACGCAAGCCGGTTGCCTCGATGATCAGCAGGGCTTCCTGCCGGCACGACACCGGCTGGCCTTGTGCCAGCAGCGGCGCGAGTTGCCCGGACAGACCGCAGTGGGCGAGCCCGGCGTATCCGGAACGGGCGCTCGTCATCGGTGCTGACCCCAGCCTGGCCAGCACGGCGGCAGCCAGCCGGGCCCGCTGGGATTCGGGCAGGGCCTGCAGGTCGGCCTGCATCGCCACCTGCGGATCGGCTGCGATCAGCCAGTCGCCCACGTCCGGGTGCAGCGTCGCCAGCGCCGCCGCTACGCCCGCCAGTTGCGGAAGCACCCGGCCAGGGTTCTGAGGATCGGTCAGCAGAGCGCGCACGCTGGGCAGTGGAAGGGGCTGGCACGCTTGCGCGGTCAGGAACTCCGCGACGCTGCGGTGCGTCCAGTGCCTGCCGGCCGGGCCGTCGGCCAGCAGGGCACTGTCCCAGACCGCCTGCAGGTCTTCCAACGACACCTGCTCCTCGCGGGCGACGAAGGTCAGGCCGGGGTGGACGGTCGGGGCGAGGTGGTCCAGGACGCGGTCGCCGGGGTTCTCCAGCTCGTAGGTGCACGCGGCGGAGGAGAGGGGAGGTAGGTGTCCAGCAAGGGGGCGGCGGCTGAAGGCCAGCGGAAGAAGACGCCCGCCCGATGAGCGGGTCTCCTCCCTCCTGTCGCACCTTGGCCGACACGATCCGAACTCCCTTTGTAGCCGCCGGCACTGACTCCACTCGTGGGCTCTGCTGCTCAAATCAACCACCCCGTCCCCGCCGATGTCGTCTTGCACGAAGAGGACGCCTACGGCTTCTGGCCGTTCCCTCAGTGCTGTTGGTCCTCTTCGAGCGTCTGGATCACTGTGTCCCATGCTGATTCAGCCGCTGGAGGCGTGGGTGTCCTGGTGGCCCCGTGTATGGATGGCGAAGTGGTACTTCGCAACTACAAGTCACCGATGGCCGGCTGCATGCTGAGTCTCTCGAAGGGAGCAGGGAGACCGGCCAGGCCGGGTGTCATGGCCGAGTGGGCGGCCGACGACCGTAGCCGGCAGCCCGATGGTACGGGCGAGCGTGCCCTGCCGGGATGAGATCCCGGCAGGGTGCCTGGGCGGTCATGACGCAGCGTGTCGGCGGCGACGGGCGACCGCGCTGGCCTGCGAGGCGATTCTCGGTTGAAGTCTGCGGTGGGGCCTGTGGTGCCCTCACGGACTGCTGTGAGGACACGCGGGCCGACATTTCGCGCGGGCCGCTATTCGTGGTGCAGCACGAGAACGACGAGCGCGGTGATGCCCCGTACGACTGCGGCGATGATCAGCTTCTGCCATGCGTTGGATACCCACTGGTGGCTGCGGTTGGATTGCATCTGGTGTTTCACCTCCTGACGTAGGACCCTCAACTGCCAGTCCTCACCGAGGGGTATGTCCTACTGGCGGAGAGTTCAGCCGCCCGTAGCGGCCCTCCCGTATGGGATAGCGGTGGGCTGGCATGCAGCCATGGTGCTCATGCCGTCTGTTTGGTACGCCGTGCCGCTGTTCTGACACTGCCCTGGTGCGGGCGGCTCCCGGGCCGTCAGGCTGAGGCTTATGAGCGACAAACCGAAGCGGGCTGCACGCTTCCTCAACGAGCGCTGGTGCCAGGAACTGCGTGCGGCCGCAGCGACCATGACGCGCGAGCAGTTAGCGGTGCGTGCCAACATGAGCAAGGCCAAGGTGCAGGAGATCCTCGGCGGCCACGTGAAGCCCACCATGGACGACACCGTACGTCTGGCTGAGGCCGTCAACTACCCCAAACTCAGGCTGCTCGATCTCGTCGGCTACCTCGACGGTCTGGCCAATTTACTGTCCTACCTCGACCAACTCGAGGAACAGGCGGAGCGCATAGAACACTCCGCCAAGCGGCTGCCGGGCGACCCGCTGTCGGGGGCAACCCGCATCGCCAACACCGCCCTGACCGAAGGGCACTTCGAAGTCGCGCTTCGCCCGGTCTACCTCGGCACCGGCACAGCACGCCGCCACTACAGCGACCAGGTCGTCTTACGCCCCTTGAACGGCGGCCCGGTCTCGAAATCTGCCCGGGCCCGCGTCGAAGCCGCCCTTTTCGACGAACTGGCCTGGTTCGGGGCGGGGTTTACCGAAGGGTGGCGCGAGGGCATGACAGCCCTGACGATCAACGTCCCCCGGTTCGTCGCCCTGCGCCGCGGCACCGGGAACCCAATGCGGGGCGTGCCCCGCTCTGTTGCCGTGATCGGAGGCCACTGGGCAGGCTCGGCCGACGTGGCTGTTGATTGCCACTCAGGATGAGCACATTGGGGGCTGGTTGTGCCACTGAGGATGAGCATGGCGAACTGATCGTTGCGGGTGGGTTGATCTTCGGGGTGCCGGGCGGCACCGTGATCACGTCCTGACATGGCAACGGCCCTCCCGTTGTCGTTTGGTCGCGAAGCCGGGAGGGCCGTCTGGGTGCGCCCGGAGGCGCTTTGATCACGGTAGAGCTGGACGCTGTCGTTGTCGAACGGAGTCTGGTGGCAGGTGAGTTGGCCTGCCCGGAGTGCGGTGGGGTCCTGGCCCGGTGGGGGTGGGGGCGGTCGCGGCGGCTGCGTGGGGCGGCGGGGGCGGTGGAGGTGCGTCCGCGCCGTACTCGGTGCGGGTCCTGCTCGGCCACGCACATCCTGCTTCCCGCGTCGTTGCTGGTCAGGCGGGCGGATGTGGTCGAGGTGGTCGGGGCTGGGCTGGAGCTGGCGGCGGTCGGCTGGGGGCACCGGCGGATCGCGGACCGGCTGGATCGGCCGGTCTCGACCGTCCGCGGGTGGCTGCGGTGCTGGTCGAGGCGGGCGGCCCGGGTCGCCCGTCCGCGGGTGGCTGCGGTGCTGGTCGAGGCGGGCGGCCCGGGTCGCTGGAGTCTTCACGTCCTGGCTGGTGGATCTGGCCGACGATCCGTCCTGGGTGCTGCCTGCGCCGACGGCGTCGGTGGCGGCGGACGCGGTCGCGGCGGTGGTGGGGTTCGCGCTGGCGGCCGGGATCAGGTTCGGCATGGTCACTGCGCCGACGTGGTCTCTGGCGTCGGCGGCCTGCCACGGCCGACTGCTGGCGCCGGGCTGGCCGCCGACGGTCAGGCGGTAGTCGATCAACACGAGTCGCCCCTGACGGGCGGTGGCAGGGCTGGTCCAGCCTGGCGGCGGCATGTCCACACCCCCTGTCGGGAGGTCCACTTCGATGGCGTTGGTCGATGAGGAGGAGCGACGGCGGGCCGAGCGGGCCCACCAGGTCGCTCTGTTCCGTTACCAGTTGATCCGTGAGGCGGCTGATGCTGCCCTGAGCCCGGCTCAGCGCGGGGCGATGGTCCGCGCGATCGCCGCGCGCACGCACACCGATCCGTTCGGCAAGCTGGTCAAGGTGACCCGCGGGACGCTGGACCGGTGGCTGAGGTCCTGGCGGGAGGGCGGCTTCGATGCTTTGCTGCCGCCCACGAGGCAAGTCACCCCGCGCACGCCAGAGGAGGTGCTGGACCTGGCGGCGGCGTTGAAGCGGGAGAACCCCTCGCGCTCGACCGCACAGGTGGTACGGATTCTCCAGCAGCACCTGGGGTGGGGCCCGTCCTACCGCACTGTCCACCGGCACTTCGAGCGCCTGGAACTGCTGACCCGTCCGGGCGGGTCAGCGCCGGCGGCGTTCGGCCGGTTCGAAGCCGACCGGCCCAACGAGCTCTGGGTCGGGGACGCACTCCACGGGCCGAAGATCGCAGGCCGGAAGGCGTATCTGTTCGCCTTCGTCGACGACCATTCACGAGCGGTGGTCGGACACCGCTGGGGCGGATCGGAGGACAGCGTCCGCCTCGCGGCCGCGCTCCGCCCGGCGCTGGCCGCCCGCGGCGTCCCCGAAGGGGTCTACGTCGACAACGGCTCCGCCTTCGTCGACTCCGCCCTGCTGCGAGCATGCGCGAGGCTCGGCATCAAGCTGATCCACTCCACCCCCGGCCGCCCCGAAGGACGCGGGAAAATTGAGCGCTTCTTTCGAACAGTCCGGGAACAGTTCCTCGTCGAGGTCGACACCGACAAGGTCGCCGACCTCGCCTCGCTGAACAGGCTCTTCACCGCGTGGGTCGAGCATGTGTATCACCGGCGGCTCCACTCCGAGACCGGCCAGCCGCCGATCGAACGCTGGCTGGCCGGGGCGCCGTTCCCGCAGCCGACCCCAGCCCAGCTGCGGGAAGCGTTCCGCTGGGCCGAGCACCGCACGGTCACCAAGACCGCGACGGTCTCGCTCCACTCCAACACCTACAACGTCGATCCCGCGCTGGTCGGCCGCAAGGTCGAGCTGGTCTTCGATCCCTTCGACCTCACCGAGATCGAGGTCCGGTTCAACAGCCGGCCCTTCGGCCTCGCCGTCCCGCACACTCTGGCCCGCCACGCGCACCCCAAGGCCAAGCCGGAGACCCCGGCCGCCGAGCCGGCCCCGGCCACCGGCATCGACTACCTCCGCCTGGTCGACACCGCCCGCACCGCCGAACTCGGCCGCCAGATCAACTACACCACCCTGCTGCCCGACCCGGCCGACACCGGCGGGCGAGCCCGACCCTGACGGCGAGGCCCCGTGACCGGCACGAACCCGGTCCAGGATCACATCGACGCGCTGGAAGCCGACGAAGAGGCGGCCCGCGGTCTGCTGGACCGAGCCCTGCACCTGGCCCGCCGCCAGAGCGACCGGCACCCCGCACCGCCGCTGCCCGAGTCGGCCGGGCGAACCCTCCGCCTGGCCGTCGGCTTCCACCGCAGGGCCGAGACCGCCGCGGCCGAGCTGGACGACTGCATCAACTACCTGAAGAGGAACGGACGTTGATAGACAAGATCCAAGGTTTCTACGGGTTCTCGAAGATGCCCTTCCGAAGGGATCTTGCTCCCGGGATGCTGCACCGGCACTCCTCCCACGCGCAGGCCGCCGCGAGGATCACGTGGTGCATCGCCGAACGCGCACTGGGCGTGATCACCGGCGAGGTCGGCGCCGGAAAGACGGTCGCGATCCGCGCGGCCCTTGCCGGCCTGGACCACCCCAGACACACCGTCATCTACCTCCCCAACCCCGCCGTCGGCGTCGCCGGGATCCACCACGCCATCGTCACCTCCCTCGGCGGCGTCCCCCGCCCGCACAAATCCACCCTGATCCCACAGGCCGCCGACTCCCTGGCCACCGAACACGCAGAGCGCGGACGCGTCCCCGTCCTGATCATCGACGAAGCCCACCTGCTCGACCACGAACAACTGGAAGCGGTGCGGATGCTGACCAACCACGACATGGACAGCACCAGCCCCATGGCCTGCCTGCTGATCGGACAGCCCACCCTGCGACGGAAGATCAAGCTCGGCATGCTCGCCGCCCTCGACCAGCGCATCGCGATCCGCTACAACATGCCCCCGATGACCAGCGAGGAGACCCCCTCCTACCTGACCCACCATCTCGCCCTGGCCGGACGCTCGGACACGCTGTTCACCGACGACGCGATCACCCTGATCCACGACACCTCACGCGGCTATCCCCGCGCGGTCAACAACCTCGCCGTCCAGTCCCTGCTGTCCGCCTACGCCGACGGAAAATCCATCGTCGACGAGACCAGCGCCAGAGCCGCCGTCGCCGAAGTCACCGCCGAATGACCAGCATCCCCACCCCAGTCAGGCGTCACCTTGGACACGCGCATGCAGATGCTCGTCATGCCAGCCGTCCGAGTGGAGCAGGGCGCTTCGCATCGTGCCTTCCAAAGCGAACCCCGCCTTCGTCGCCACCCGGCACGAAGCCGCGTTGGCGACGGAGTGGGTGATCCGCAGGCGATGCAAACCCAGGTCATCCAGCGCCCACCGACTGACACGGACAACGGCGTCGACCATGGCCCCGCGGCCCCGGCCGGCCGGAAGCAGCCAGTACAGGAACTCAGCGCCGCCGCCAGCAAGATCGAAGTCGGCCAGACCGATCAGGCCCACGGGGCTGCCGCCCCCGGGCTCCGCAATCGCCCAGATCGCAGCTTCCTCGGTCCGCCAGCGCTTCTCCCATCGCGCGATCCGGTCACGGGCGTCATCCAGGGACAGGTGTCCAGGCCGGTTCCAGTGCTGAACGTCCGGGTCCTGGCATGAGTCCGCGAGCACCTTGGCGTCATCGGGGGACCACGGGCGCAACTCAAGGCCGCTGGCCAGGACAAACACGGGCTGGTCGCTCTGGCTCATCCGGCCCGAGGGCACAACAGCAGGTATCGGAACGATCATCTCAACATCATGCCAAAACCTCGACGGGATGATCGGCACCCCGAGCATCCCAGTGACACGATGAAGATCGAATACCCCGCTGGAAGCCCACCGGCGGGGTTTCTTCACCCCCCACCATGCTCATCGTGAGTGGCAAGGCCGTGGTCATTTTCAGTGGCACTCAACACCCGTCCGTGGCAGGGCCGGGCAGGGATGCACGGCTCGTCCACGACGGGAAAGGTCCTCGCGACGATGACACTCTCCGGGGAACCCCCTTGGAATCTCTGAAGCCGGGCTAGAGATCTTCAATGGCTGAGGTTACGGCGGTCGGAAGTCGAGGCCGGTCTTGGCGATGAGGCCGGGCCGGTACTGCATCCGTTTGAGCCGGGTCTTCACCAGCGCGGTGAGCTGGTCGAGGCTGTGTTTGGTGAGGTTGGCCAGGGACCGTTTCAGGTGTGCCCAGACGCCCTCGACCGGGTTGAACTCGGGTGCGTACGGCGGCAGTTGGTAGACGGTCAGCCATAATCGGGCGTCGATCATCTGCCGCATTCTGCGGCTGACGTGTGTGTTCAAGTTGTCCCAGACCAGGACGATCGGGCCGTCGAGCTGTTGATGCGCGGCGTCGAGCAGACGCGCGTAGTCAGCCTCGGTGAAGCCCTTGCGCCGGCCTTTGGCGGGGCCGCGGTCGAGGTGGATGCGGTAGATCAGCCGGGGCCGGTGGCCCGGCCGGGTGCAGATCAGTGCCGCCATGGAGACGCGTTTGGTGCCCGCGGCGGTGACCCGCACGAGGGGCGTGTGGCCACGTCGGCCCCAGGTACGGCCTTTGGGCGGCCTCAGGCCCTGGCCGGCTTCGTCTTCGAAGCAAAGCCAGGCGCCCAGGTCCGCCGCCGTCTTTTTAGGACGGGCCACTGCTCGTCCTTCCAGGCGGCGATCTTCTCCTCATTCCGCTCGGTGGCCTTGCGGGAGGGGACCTGCACACTCCAGCCGATGCGGTGCAGCAGCAGGTCCAGCCCGGCAAGCGTGTACTCCACCCCGAACCGACGTCGCACGACCTCGGCGATCCTCGCCAAAGTCCAGCACTGGTCGGGCCAGCCGACGGCGGCGGGTCCGGCATCTAACACCGCCTCCAGCAAGCGTAGTTGACCTGCATCGAGCCTGCAGCGGGCACCGCCGGGGCCCTTGGAAGCCAGAGCTTGCCGACCGCCCGAGGCCAGCGCCCGCCGCCACCGGTTCGCCGACATCCGGGTAACTCTGAACCGCCGGGCCACCTCCCGGTCGCTGGCCCCGGCCTCGATCAGATCGGCGGCCGCCAACCGGACCCGCTCACGCCGCACCCGCTCCTCAGCCGTCAGCCCACCACCATCGGGGTACATCATCCCTCCGGCATAGCGCAGCCCACGACAGCCGTCACGACCCCACGTAACCCGCACCCTTAAAGATCTCTAGCTCTAGCGGACCGTTGTGTGAGCTGCCTCGGTTCGCGGACAAGGTGCCGCGGACAAACCCGCCGCCCCTTGGGGGCCATGCTGCTGGGGTATTCGTCCGTGCGGGTGTTCAGCGTGCCCACGTTCCAGGAAACCCAAGGTGCGTGTCAGGGGTGGCGGCCCTCGTTGCCAGCGAGCAGTGATCGTGCGGCTTCGACTGCGCTGATCCGGGTGAAGGCGGCTGCGGCTGTTTGCGGTGCTCCGGGCCACGAGATCGCCCAGTGCGAGGGCGTGAGTGTGTCGCCACGGTTCAGGTTGCTGAGTTGGCGCCGATCCAGATTGCTGTGCCGAT
Organism: Streptomyces sp. NPDC051976; assembly: GCF_040680795.1. NCBI lineage: Bacteria > Bacillati > Actinomycetota > Actinomycetes > Kitasatosporales > Streptomycetaceae > Streptomyces > Streptomyces sp. NPDC051976. The sequence continues at coordinate 2,394 of NZ_JBFAXL010000051.1, read as the reverse complement.
GGCGATGGCCCGAAGAAACAGGAGGAGGAACACGGCACGGCCAGGTCGTCTTACCTGAATTTCAGCGGTCACCAGCACCCGCCGTGGCGCCACGGGACCCGCGAGTAGCGGTGGCTTTCCGCAATTGCCTGGTGCTGGGCAGACGGGGGTGCATAACGTGATCGCGGCGGCGACCGCCGCCGGATGAACGATCATGGAGCTCGGATGGTTCTGCCTGCTCGGCTCGCTTCTGCCCTCGGGCAGCACCCCGACGACCTCACCGAGGACGCTCTGCAGAACGCGATCGACAATCAGATACCCGAGGCGGCCGACCTCGACTGGAAGAAGGACTTCTACGGCGGCTCCGACGCGGGCAAGAAGGAGCTCGCCAAGGACGTCAGCGCGATGGCGAACACCGTCGGCGGCATGATCGTCATCGGGGTCGACGACGGGAAGAGGGACCACGCGCACGAACTCGCACCCGTCGACCTCGTCCAAGGGCGCGGTGAAGAGTGGATCCGCTCGGTGCTCGCGAACTGGGTTCAGCCCGTGGTACCGGGCGTCGGCGTGCGGATGCTGAAATCGCAGCGGCACGGCGACAAGATCTACTGGCTGCTCACCGTGCCCTCCAGTCCCCGGGCACCCCACGCAGTCGCGGCTCCCGGCAACGACTACAGCTTCCGCGTCCACGTCCGGCACGGCACCACCACCCGCACACTGTCCGAGTCGGAGATCGCCCAGCGCTACCGCGACCGCTTCCAGGCCGCCTCCGACGACGTCAACCGCCTCCACCAAGTGGCCGAGGACGGGACCGGGTACCTGTCGTCTTTCCTCACCAGGACCGTTGAAGACAGCACCCCAGCGCTCACCTACTACCCGGCCTGGCTCACCCTCAGCTCGGTGCCGGCCGTCCGCGGCCACTACCCCCTGACCACCCAGGCACAGCGGGCCGCGGGGTTCGACCGGTTCCGCGCACTGGCAGCGGGGGCGGTAACAACCAGCCTCATGCCGCAGCACCCCGTACTGGTCGGCCGTCGGCAGGTCCGCTTCGAGGGCACCTCCACCGGACAACTCCACCAGGACGGAAGCTTCTACGGGGCACGGCCCCTCAATCTTCGACCCGACCGGCGTCAAGGTCCCGATCAGCTGTCCCAGATCGGGATCGAACTCGATCTCGTGGCCCTCGTCCAGTCCGCCGCCCACTGGGCGGCGGAAACGGGCGCCACCGACGACCTGATGCTGTCGGCAGCGCTCCACCGCTTCGACGACAACGACGATCCGGTAAAGCTGATCGTCACCGATGACGTGTTCCAACACGGCCCCGTCGGCCGCCTTTCCCTCGCAGCCGCCGAGATCACTGCAGACCTGCGAGCCCTCGCCGACGACAAACACGAAGCGGTGATCGTGGCCTACTCCCTCGCCTCCGACCTGCTGGCCGACATGGGAGCCCACCAGCCGCACGTGCTCACACCTGACGGCGACATCCAGACGAACCGCCTGAGCAGCGATTGGAAGCGCATGCTCACCGGTTGGTAGGCACCCACCCGGCAGGCCCCGAACATGAAGGGATGGCTCTGTTCACGTCGCCGAGCAGCACTTCGACACTGGGCGGCAGTGCCGCCGGCCGCAGGGCGGCGAGTCCCGCTGCGCGCCCAGGAACGGCGGCACAATCCAAGCAGCCTTGGGCGGCAGTCGAACGCTAGAGCGGCTGGCTATGAGTTCGTCGAGCACCGAATCGGCCGGGATATCGGACCCCATGCCGAGCGATGCGGCTCCGGCCCAGGAAGCGCCTTCCACCGGTGGACAGAACGCGGCTCCGGCAGGATCTTCCGACGATGCGGCCACAGGGACTTCGAGCGGTTCCGGCGACGAGCGCCGGGTGGTCCTCATGGGCTTCGCCGTGGCCCTCGTCGGAGCCCTGATCGGCGGCGGATTCTCCTACCTCGGCGCCTGGCAGCAGACCAGAAGCCAGGAACACTCGCAAACCCTCCAGGACGCAGCAGACCGCAAAAAAGAGGACAGAGACAAGCGGGCCAGCACATACGACGAGTTCATCAACGCCGCCGACTCCTACGCCGTGCAGACCAACAAATCCCGGTGCCGCCGGAGTGACGCCGTGCCACTGTGGTGAGGCGACCCCGGTGGTGTGGACACTCTGAGAGCGTGGTGGTGAACCGGTCTGTAGCTCGATGACCAGCAGCTTTCAGGTGGTCGCGGTGTGGGGGTGGTCGATTGCGGGCAGCCAGCGGTGGGTTGGTCTGGTCGTGGAGGTGTGGTGTGCCGTCGGTGATCGCCTTGCTGGAGGTGCGGGAGGCGCGGGCCCGGGAGGACCTGGAGTCCTGGCTGGAGATGCTGCGGGAGGCCGAGGTGCAGGCGGAGGCGGCTCGGCTGCGGCTGGAGCATGCGCGGATCGCC
>NZ_JBFAXL010000050.1:0-67741 GCF_040680795.1 Streptomyces sp. NPDC051976 | reverse complement strand
GCGGGCCTGGGCGGACTCGACGAGCTTGAACACCATCGCCAGGGCCGCAGCGGGGCTGCCGGCCCCGCGGGTGACCTTGGTCCGCAGCTTGACCGTGGAGAACGTCGACTCGATGGGATTCGTGGTTCGCAGGTGGATCCAGTGCTCGGCCGGGAAGTCGTAGAACGCGAGCAGCTCGTCCCGGTCGTCGGTGATCTTCGCGACGGCCTTGGTCCACTTGGCGCCGTAGGTGCGGGCGAACGCCTCGATCGCCTTCTCGGCGTGGGCTCTGTCCTCCGCGTTGTAGATCTCCTGCAACGCCTTCGTCGCGCCCGGTTGTGCGGATTTCGGCAGGGCGTTCGAGATATTCCGGGCTTTGTGAACCCAGCACCTCTGATGCCGGGCGGCCGGGAACACCTCGACCAGCGCCTTCCACAGGCCCATCGCGCCGTCGCCGACCACCAGCTCCGGGTCGCGCATGCCCCGGTGGCGGCAGTCGCGCAGCAGGTCCGCCCACGACTCGGTGGACTCCCGCAGCCCCTCGGCCAGGGCAATCAGCTCCTTGGTGCCGTCCAGGCGGACGCCGAGCAGGACCAGCACGCACGAGGGCCAGGGTGGTTCGGTCGATGCCCGGTGCGCCGTTGTTGGCACGCACCATGGCCCACGCGCGCCGGAGCACATCCCTGCGGTGGATCTTGTCTCCCAGCGCGTGGAACCGCCGTCCGGGGTCGGTCTTGGCCGCCCGGTAAAGCGCATGCTGCAAGGCACGGACCTTGTCCGAGGGAGTACGTCCCCCGACGGCGGGAATAGCCGCACGGGCACTCACCGAGCCCCTCCTTCACTTCATGACGCACCGACGAAGCAGTGGCCCTTCCCTCACCGGGAGTTGTGTTGTCTCCCAGTTGTAAGCGGTACTACGGCCACCTCCGACGCCCACCCGGCCCGCGCCCACTTCCCGGGGTCACCGGTTATAGGACGCACTGCTTCCGATGACGTCTCTCCGCAGGTCATCGGGCCGGGGAGGGCCTCCCCAGTTCCCGCCGCCACCCTCGATACGTTCCGCGCCCCATACGCCGGGGAGTCCTTCACGGCTGCCCGTCCAGGATCTTCACCGCTTCCATGGCCTTCGCCCCGATTTCGAGAGGCTCGGCACTCCCTCGTTCCACCCGAAAGAGTGGCTGAGTAACGACGCCGCGGGCTTCGCGTGATGCTACGGAACGTATCGTCGCTCCCCCTGTTACAGGGCCGTTGACGCTGGGCTTCGACGCCGGACGTTTCCCTCCGACGCCGCCAGCCTGCTACCGGGCCTCCTGGCAGCTACCCGGACCGGACTTACACCGGGAGGCGACGACGAGCTTCCGAACAGCAAGAACACCGCTACGTCACGGTGTCACCTCCTGTTCTGCTGGGCGCACGAAAAAGCTCACTGTTCGGACCAAATGAAGGCTTCCGGGTCCTGGCTCGTCTGCATCTGCTCTGCTCGGCGGGGAGGCATCTTCTGCCGCCGTACCCCTGCCGCTTCCGCCGACAAGGCGGCCACCAGCGCCTCGAGTCGGAGCGCCTCGGCCCAATGTCCCTAACCGCGTCGGTTCACGTCCCGGCGTGGAGGCCGTATGCCGTCGCGAGCCGTTCCCAGTAGGCGAGGTAGGTCGCGGCAGTGGCCGACGAGCGCGCGACGATGATGTTCTCCGCGTTGTGTCGGGCTTGCGCGGAAAAGTTGTACGAACCGGTCACGACGGTGTCGCGATCGAGGATCACAAGCTTGTTGTGCAAGAAGTCCTGCTGCCCGCCGGGAACGAACGGGTGGCTCGGCGCGGGGGCGAACCGCGGATCCTGCAGGAACCAGAGCCGCCGGTCGTCACCGTGTAGATCCTTCACGACCACAGCCATTCCGTTCGGGTCGTAGACGCCCGCGATGTCGGCCCCCGCGTCCGATGCGTCTTTCAGAGCGTCGAGCAGATGCTGGTCGGAGAGGATGTAGAAGGCCAGCCGGATGTGGCGGGCGGCGCGTATCCGGCTCACCAGGTCGTCGGTGATGTCCCAGCCGGGTGCGAAGCGTGCGTACATCGAGCCGTCCGGTAGCGCTACGGGGCTGGACGGCGAACCGGGCCCGGTTGGGGTCGGCGCCGGCGGCATCGGGATGTCGTCCCTCCACGACTGCAGCGAGCGGAAGTTGGCGGTGAAGACCGATGCCATCTCGCTGCTGCGCAGGATGACGGTGTCGTTGTCCTGGCGGAGGAAGCCGCCGTCGCTGACGTTGGCCGACCCTGTCCAGACGACGGTACCGTCACGGACGACGTACTTGTGGTGGATGATGCCGGCCCCGGCGGCGACCGACCCGCTGACGAGCGCAGGCGCGACCGCCGCGAGGGCCTCGGGGTCGCCATGGGTCGGGTCATGCGGCTGACGCACCGGGTCGGTGAGCACGTCGATGGCTACGCCGCGGTGGCGGGCAGCCTTGAGCGCCGCGATCACCGGCGGATTCTGCAAGTCGAACAGCGCACACAGCAAACTTCGCTCTGCCACCTCGACGAAGTGCACCAGCCGTGCCTGCATATGCGCGTCGACGCCCGCGCGGTGCGACTGAGCCAATACCTCGATCGTCGCCATGATGCCTCCCACCGGTCGGCCTCGGGCTCGCCCGCGCCTGCGGGCCTCACCACGACGCGTCGGTGCACTTGTCCCCGGCATGCGGGATGGTGATTTCAGCGTGGAGCCTTCGGGGGACGGGCGCAACGACAGCCGCCCCGCCTCGTAGCCAACTCGATTCCTTTTTGATCAAATTTGGAGCGAATAGTTCTGGTAAGATCAACTCTGTGCCGAAGGAGGCGTGAGCCGGTGCGGTTCCTCATGTCCACGAGACCTTTCTATGGCCATTTCCACCCCTTCGTGCCCATTGCCGCCGCGGCGCTCAAGGGCGGCCATCAGGTTCGCTTCGCCACCGCGGAAGAGTTCTGCCCGGTCATCGAGCGGGCCGGATTCACCGCTGTTCCCGCGGGCCTGCACCCCAAGGATCCGCTGCCCCCGCAATACGCCGAACGGGCGTACGCCCGCGACTACGGCGCCTTCCCCGTCACGGCGAAGGCGCACGATCTCGTCGCCGCCGCCGAACGGTGGCGTCCCGACGTCGTGCTGCGAGACCCCACCGATGTGGCGGCGGTGGTGGCGAGCGAGGTCATCGGCATCCCCTGCGCCACCCTCGGATTTTGCCGGTACATCCCAGGCACGTCGTGGGACAGAATCCTCGGTCCGACGTTGGACGAAGTACGGGCCCGGTTCGGGCTGGCACCCGACCCGACGTGGCAGCGCCTTCACCACTACCTCTACCTCGACGTCGTCCCGCCGTTCTTTCAGCTGCTGCCCGAACCGGTTCCGACGCTGCACGTGTTCAGGTCGGGCATCGCATCGGCGCTCTCCGAGGACAGGCCTGAGTGGCTCGACCGCCTGCCTGCCCGTCCGACGGTCCACGTGTCCTTGGGCACCACCTTTAACGGACGCGTCGCGCTCCTGCGGACCCTGGTCCTCGGCGCGGCGGAGCTCGACGTGAACGTCGTCGGTACGACCGGACCGGATGTCGCGCCCGAGGAGGTGATCGCGAGTCCCCCGCCACAGGTCCGCCTGGAGCGGTTCGTCCCGAACTCGCATCTCCTCCCGCGGAGCGACGTCGTCGTGACGGCAGGTGGCTTCAATACCGTGCTCGGCGCGCTCGAGCGCGGACGTCCGATGCTCGTCGTTCCCCTGGGGTCCGACCAGCCGCGCAACGCCCAGCACGTCGTCGCACTCGGCGTCGGCCTGTCCCGAGACCCGGCCGAGGCAACCGTCGACCAGACTGCCGAGGACCTGCGCCGCTTGCTCCACGACCCCTCCTTCCGCATCGCGGCCACCCGCCTCGAAGAACGCTACCGATGCCTTCCCGGGCCGGAACACGCTGTCGAACGCCTTGTCCGACTCGGCGAGACGGGGCTGCCACAGCTCGCCGACTCCCCGCTGGCGAGCCTGTGACCGATGCCGAGCGGGCCGAGCACCGCCTGCTGAGGACGGCGCTGCTGGCGCACGGCTTCCATCCGGGCGAGGGCCACCGGGCCGACGGCAGACCGCTCGGCTGGATCCTCGACGCGCGCGAGTCAGTCCTGCGGGGCAGCGTCCTCGAGGCGGCAGGCCGACTGCTCTGGGCACTCGCTCGCAAGGACGAGCCCGACACGGTCGGCGGTGTGGGCGTCTCGGGTGCCCCACTCGTCGGGGCCGTCCTGCTCGCCGCGCGTGCGGACGGGCGTGACCTGGACGGCTTCCTTCAGCGACCCGCTGCCAAACCGTACGGCCTGCGCCGGGCGATCGAGGGCAGGCCGCCCGGGCCAGGGCGAGTGGCCGTCCTCGTCGATGACCTCGTGCAGTCGGGCAGCACCCTCGATGCCCTCGCGCGGGCGGTGACCGCCACCGGCGGACGGGTGGCGGCAGCGGTCGTGCTGGTGGACCTGCATCCCGCTGTACGACGCGGACTCGGCACATCTGGCGTGCTGGTGCGCTCGGTGTTCAGCGCGGCCGAGCTGGGAATCCGCGGCGAACCGCACCGCACGTCGAACGCGCAGTCGGCGGGCGGGGCTGGGTACCGCCGGACGGATCTCGACGGAGCTGGCACGGCGGTGCGCCTCGGGGACCGCGTGTTCGTGACAATCTCGGCCGATGGCGGTCAGCTGATCTGCCGGATCGGCGGAGAGGCACGGTGGTGCCGCATCGTCGGCACCGACGTGACAGCGCCTGCCGTCGGCAACTGCGGCGAGACCGTCGCGGTGGGCAACGGGCATGGCACCGTGATCGCGCTCGATCCCGCGAGCGGCACGCGTGGCTGGCGGGTCGACGTGGGCTCGGCGGTCGCCGGAGTGGTGTGCGACCCGGGCCGGGAGGTCGTCTACGCGGCCCGTTGCGACGGCGTCGTTGTCGCCGCGGGCGAGGGGCGCTGCCGCTGGCAGCGCAGGATCGGCAGGTGGACGGCGACCGCGCCGGTGGTCGTCGCAGACGTTGTCGTCGCGCTCGGTCCGAGCCACCTCGTCGGCGTCAGCCGGGAGGAGGGACAGCTGCGCTGGGTCGTGCCCCGTCCGCCGGGGCCGGCGTCCACCCTGCTCATGGCTGCCGGGGGCAGTGTCGTCGTGACGAACGCGGCGGGCGAGGTCGCGCTGGTCGTGGACGCCGTGACTGGGCGCCCGGCCTATCCCGGATGACTCCACACGAAGCTGTTGGGCCACCGGAAGTTGGTGAACGAGAGACTGATGCTGGTCTCGAGGGATTCGACGTAGTGCCACCAGCCGACCGGAATGAACAGGGCCTCTCCCGGGCGAAGTAGCACTTCGACTGGCCGCGCGTGTCGATACCGCGGGTGCTTGGTGTAGTCGGGGTCGTCGGCGTCGACCGCGCTGTACACCGACAGGTCGTTGTACACCGTGTGGGTGCGGAGGGGGTCGACGAGCAGCACCCGTTTCGTGCCACGGACCTGGACGAGCAAGACGTTCTGAACATCATGGTGCAGGGGCGTGATCGTGCCCGACGGCCCCAACCAGAGAAAGACCTTGTGCGTGGCGTCGTCAGGGTCGAGGTAGGCCGGGGGCGAGTCGAAGTCCTCCCACAGCGACTTGGCCGCCGGGTTTTCCAAGAGGTGGTTGTTCGCCGTGAGATACACCGCGTTGCTGCGCTCCGCGCTCTCGACATGGTCGAGGTAGTCCGCGAACCGCGTCGAGACGCGATGGTGGTCGGAGTTGCGTTCGTAGGCCGCGTCGCCGTCGCGGCCAGACATGACCTCGACAATTTCGTCGCCAAGCGTCTCGCGGAAATGGTCCAGGTTCCACCGGGACCCGGCGGTCCAGCCCGCCGTCAGATCGGTGAGAACGACAGGGGTATTGGCCGAGTAGTAGCGGGCGAGGAACTCACCGCGTCCAACCCCGCAGCGCCTCTCGGGCTCGCCCGCGGACGGCATGAGCTCGGCCATCTGCTGGCGGATGTCAAGAAACGACTCGGCCTTGCGCTGTTGCTGGACGAGTTCCTCCGCGGCCTGGTGCCGCGGGTCCGCGAGGAGGTCCGCGAGTTCCGCGAGCGCCTCGTCCTTGTCCAGGCCCGCCCGCTCGCAGAGGATCCGGACGAGGTGTTCGTCGGGGATCTGCAGCAACCGGTTCTTGGTCAGCCACCGCCGCCAGTCGACGGTCAGGCCACCTGACCGGGCCGGGCCGGGCGTCGCTGATTCCTTGTTGTGGTTCAGTGTGGACCACCGCCTCCGATGAGCGCCGAGCACCACGTCCGTCGCGGGTGTCTCGGCGGGCAGCTCTCCTGGTGTGAATACTTCGTGATCACCCGCGAGTTCGTCGACGAACCGCGCGAGGTCGCGCCTGCGGCTGTCGAGATCAGCCGAGCCGTGGTCTGCGTCGACGTTGTGGTGACGCAGCGTCGTGTCGAGGAACGCGTCGATCGACAGCTGCGCCCCCGGCGTCACCTCCAAGCCGTGGCGTACGACGAAGTCGCGCAACGCATCGACCGATGCCAGCGGGTCAGCCAGCAGCCGCGAGAAGGGCAGGACGAAAACCGGCGTGCCCTGCAGTCCGACGAGCGCCTGGCGCGTGTACCGTTCCCACAGCCCCAGGGCCCAGTCCGGGGTGATCCGGTTGCGCTTCCGCAGCGACGCCGCCACCTCGAGCGGGTGCCGCACGACGAGCACTGCGGCCGTGGGAACCGGCAGCACCCGGCGCCACCATGGCAGCAGGAGGCACAGCCGCGGATCCTTCCACACCCACTGAGGCGTGAGGTGCGTGCGGTTGAATACCGCAGCGGCCTTGGCGACTTCGTCGTCGAGCGCGTCAAGCCGCTCGCTGATCTCGGCGTCGGACGGCGGGCACCACCACGCGCACCCGAGGCGGCCCAGCAAGGCCTCGTTGTAGACCATCAACGAGGTGCTCTCCCAATGCCCCTTCGCGTTGCCTGCCCGCGACCCGATGAGATCAGCCGGGCGACAGGTCGGGAGACCCAGGAGATTGAGGACCCGCGTGGTCGCCGAGGTCCCGCTGCGGTGCATGCCAACGACGACGATGCCCGCCCCGCCGGGCGCCCGGACCGGCACGCCCTCGTCCTGCTCGGTCACCGCGAGCGCCTCCGAGTACCGGTGTCTTGAGCCGACGCCCGAGGAGGCGTCCGTCCGGGTGCGCCGGCCGGCGACGCGATATCACTGCCGCCGTCACTGCCGTCGCCGTCACTGCCGTCGCCGTCGCCGTCACTGCCGTCGCCGTCACTGCCGTCGCCGTCGCCGTCACTGCCGTCGCCGTCGTCGCCGCCCGGTACCGGGGTCGGCACAGGCGTGGGTACCGGCGTCGGCACGGGCGTCGGCACGGGCGTGGGTACCGGCGTCGGCACGGGCGTCGGCACGGGCGTGGGTGTCGGCGTGGGGGTGGGCACGGGCGTCGGCGTAGGCGTGGGGGTGGGCACGGGCGTCGGCACGGGCGTGGGTGTCGGCGTGGGTGTCGGCGTGGGGGTGGGCACGGGCGTCGGCGTAGGCGTGGGGGTGGGCACGGGCGTCGGCGTAGGCGTAGGCGTCGGCGTGGGGGTCGGTCCCGGCGGATGTGGCGTCGGTCCCGGCGGATGTGGCGTCGGTCCCGGCGGATGGGGCGTCGGTCCCGGCGGATGGGGCGTCGGTCCCGGCGGATGGGGCGTCGGTCCCGGCGGATGTGGCGTCGGTCCCGGCGGATGTGGCGTCGGTCCCGGCGGATGTGGCGTCGGTCCCGGCGGATGTGGCGTCGGTCCCGGCGGATGGGGCGTCGGCGGACCAAGGGCGGTGAGCAGCGCGTTCCCGTGCGGGCTGCCGAGGCCGGTGCAGGGGTCCCATCCGGCCTTCGCTTGGTAGGCGCCGTTGTTTCCCCCGGTGATGTCACGGAACGCGCCAGACAGCGGTGAGAGCCCGTAGAGCTGCGCGTTGACGAATCCCACCTGGTGGCCGAGGCGTTGGTTGAGTAGTGCGACGAGTGCCGCCCACAGCGGCGCGGATGCGCTCGTTCCGCCCATGACGACACTTTGGCCGTGCACTTGGATCCGGTACCCGGTGTTCGGGTCGGCGTCGGCCGCGACGTCAGGCACTCCGCGTCCGGCAGCACCACCCGGGTTCGCCGACACCGGGACGCCCGCGCTTGCCTGGTATGACGGTAGGGGGAACGCGGTGCTGATCCCGCCGCCGGAAGCGGCCCGGCCCGCCTCGATGCCGTTGTTCCAGACGGTCTCGGTGATGATGGTGTTGCCGTTGACGGCGATGCTGGTGCCGCCGACGCCGAGGGCGTGCGGCGCCGACGCGGGGAAGGTCGCGTGCTGCTGGCCGTCCCAGCTCGCCGGTTTTTCGCCGCGGGAACCGAAGTCGCCCGAGGAACAGCACACCGTGATCCCGAGAAGCCCCGCGTCCTGGCAGTCGGCTTCGATCGCCTGCATGGTCTGCTGCGTCCAGCCGACCTCGGGGCCGCCCCAGCTCACCGATACCGAGCCGGGCGGTGCGCCGTTGTCGTGGATCGCGTGCTGGAAGGCGTCGATGAAGCCCTTGTCAGTGTTCGGCGCGAAGTAGACGACGATGGCGGCGCCCGGAGCGGCTGCCGCTACGACCTCGATGTCCAGCGCGACCTCGAAGTCAGCGTTGGTTTCCGGGTCGTTGTTCGATGGGTCGAGGGCGTTCGTCGCGCCGTCGAGGAACACCGCGGTGATCGACGGCTGCGCGGCCGCCGGAATGCCCAACCCCGCGAGGTATGCCTTGATGTCAGCGAGGTCGAACCCGCCACCGAACTCGAGGATGCGGATCGTCTGGCCCAGTCCGGTCGCCTGGCCGGGGAAGCGGTAGAGCGCGGCCAGCTCCGTGGGAGTGTGGCCCGACCCGCCCGCGAACGGGACGGCCTTGACGAACGGACGGGCTGTTGGGCGTGAGTCGAGGCCGACGACCCCCACGACGATGCCGGCCAGATGTCGCGGAAGGAAGACCGCGCCCGTCCGTCCCCGATAGGTCTTGCCGGTCGTCGGGTCATGCATCAGGTGCAGTTCCACGCCAAACGCCGTGCTCAGGGCCGCGACCGTGCCGCTGAGTTCGACGCGACCGCCGGCGGCGTCTGCGCTGACTACTTGCAGGCCGCTGGCCAGCGCGAACTCCCGGACCCTGGTCAGGTCGGCATCACGAGCGCCGAAGCGCCTGACGAATTCGTTGTGGACGAGCGGGCGACGGGCCGCGAGGCGCGCATCGCTCAGCTGGGGGGCCGTGCTGCGGATCCCAGGGCTCGAGCCGCGCCGGACGAGCACCGTCACGGCGATCCGCTCGGCGGGGTCGACGAGCCCCGCGACACGGTGCCCGGGCACGCGGCTGCGGGCGCTCGCCGCAAGCGGTACGAATGACGATGCGCTCGACATGGCGACTCCACGGATGGTCTCAATTCGAGAAAAGCAGGATCTGGGTCACGCCAGAATTCATGATCGCCGGATACTGCCGACGCTACGACTACCGGCTACGGCGCGGCAAAGAAATCCCCACCTGATTCATCCGATTGCTGCAACTCACCTGTACCTGCGTGTCGACGCCCCCGCAGCGGCGCCCGTCCGGCACGTCACGACGCCAGGTCGCACGGACATCGTCCGCATCCTGCGGCCGGCCCTGCCCGCATGTTTCGACGAAATGGAGCCCTGTAGACGGTCGTCCTGAGGCATGCTCGGCCAACGTCACGCAAACAGCCGATCACAACGACCCATCGGCATGTCCCGCAACTCCCTGATCGCCCATCATGCGTGCGTGTGAGCCGGAGCCTCAGGCAAGGCGCTGTTCCACACAAGCCGGTTATTGAGCCCGTCGACCAGGGCGGTTCGGGCTCAGCTGCTTGAGTGAGCAAATCCCGGTGCATTCAGCGGCTGTGCAGACCGGGGCGCGAGATTACCGGCCGACCCGCTCCGGGCCGATCCACTGGGCTCCCCCAACAGGCGCGACCCGGAGAACGATCCAGGTCAGGACATCATGTTCCAGCGACATGGGCGACATATGCTCGCTGACGTGACGGACAGACGTGTATGTGGGACGGCGCCGTGGGGCGTCCGGGGGAATGCCGCGCAGCCCTGGCGCCTGGTGGACGTCGTCGCGGGCCCCACCGACACGGGGTTCCGCGTGCTGCGTGGCCCGATCAGCAGCAAGCGCGACCTCGCCGCGATCACCGAGGCGTTGAAGGGCCGGCGTCTGGTAGGCATGACGAGCAGAGGCCCGTTCCCCGGCCGGTCACCGGGGCACGACGCACTGCTCAGCACAGACGGCAGGCCGGAGGGCTTCGTCGATCTGGCCGGGCCGCTCGTCGAGCGGGCGGAGGCGTGGCTGCACTGCTTCCGCCGGCCGGAGCAGTTTCTGCCGCCCGGCCGCCCCGCCACCCTGATCAGCGAGTCGGACTTCAAGGACCCGGACCATGTGTGGGCCGCAGGTTGCCCGGACGGCCAACCTGTGCCTCAGTGGGACGTCGTGTACGTGGGCGGGTCCGGGCGGCTGCACGAGATCATCAAGAACTGGGCACTCGCACGAAGGGCGCTCGGTGTCCTTGGCACTGCGCTCAGTCTCCGGGCACTCGTCGTGGGGAGATACGGAACGTGGGACCTCGACATGGGTGACGGGAGCCTCGACGTGTTCGGAGAGCTGCCTTGGCCGGACCTCATGGAGTGCGTGGCGCGGTCCCGAATGGTGCTCTTCCCGAACTCGGCCGACGCATCGCCGCGCCTGCTCGCAGAGGCGCTGTGCCTGGACGTCCCTGTTCTTGTGAACCGGAAGATCCTCGGCGGGTGGAAGTACGTCGCGCCCGCCACCGGCGAATTCTTCGCCACTGACGCCGAACTCCTCGCCGGGGCGAGGGCGTTGCTCACCGCTCCGCGAGGACCACGCGACTGGTTCAGCGCCCGGTTCGGGCCACAGCGTTCCGGCGAGCGGCTGGCGGCGTTCCTCGCGGGGCTCGACCGCTGATCGGCGGGTTACGCGACGGTGGTTGCCGCGAGTTTGCGCAGAGCGGCGCTCGAGCGGGTGTAGGCGGCCACGAGGACGACGACCTCGGGGTCGGGGTCAGCGGCAAGCGCTGTCGCCACTGCGGGTGGGCAGCGCGGATGACGGGCGATGATCCCGCGTGTCGCCGGGTCGGAGGTGGCGGCCGCGTGGCGCAGTAGCGCCGGTGGACACACCGGACTCCACCAGACGGCAGCCCGTACCGCCGGGTCCGGATCGTCCGCCAGTCGGGCGAGAAGGTTCGGACGCGCCTCGACGCAGCCCGCGACCGCGGCCCGTACCGCCGCGTTCGCGGACCGGGCGCACCGCGAGACCGCTGCGCCGGGCAGCCGGGGGTGGGCGGCCGCAGCGCGGTAGCGGAGGGGCTCGCGGTCGTCGCAGGCCGCGGCGGCGACCGCGGGCGGGCAACGCGGGTGGCTCAGCGCCGCCACCGCGACATCGGCCATGCCGTCCGCCGCGAGGGTCGCCAGACCCATGGCGGGAGCCATCGGGTGCCGCGCGACCGCGACACGAACCGGCCACTCCGGATCACCGACGAGTCGCTCGAGCACTCCCACCGGGCAGGACGGATTCTCCGCAACGGCGACTCTGTTCCAGTAGGCGCGTTCGCCACCCGCAGCCTCCTCGAGCAACTCGGCTGGGCAGCGAGGATTGGCCAGAACCGCCCCTCGCAGATTCCATGCGTGCCGCGTCGCCAACCGGTCCAGCAGCTCGGAGGGGCATGCGACGTTGCCTGCGGCCCCGCGGACGACCTCCTGTGAACGATCGTCAGCGAGCCTCGCGAACGTGGCGAGTGCACACCCCGGGTGGCGGGCGACCGCTGCGCGCAGCTGCCAGTCGGGGTCCTCCGCAGCCTCCATCAAGAGCGCGGCCGGGCACGCCGGGTGCTGCACGACGGCCGCCTCGATATGCCTCGGCCCGGGCCAGGGGCGAGCGGGCCGGGCCGACGGCCTGCCACGCTCGCTCCGCACGAGACCGGCCAGCAGGTCCGATGACGCTGCAGCGTTATGGGCAACCGCTGCGCGGACCCGTTCGTCGCTGTCGTCCACCAGCCGTCGCATCGCCGTCAACGGGGTGCCCGGGTTCATCGCGACCGCGCTCCGGACCTCGACTCGCGCATTCTCGGCGTAGCGCACCAGGAGATCCGGCGGGCTGTGGCGGTTTCCGGCCAGAGCGGCGACGACCCGCAGGGCCGTTTGATGATGCGCCCTCACCTCTGTCATCGTGTCCGCTCCGTGCCGGTCGTCGCCACCTGCTGGTCATGCTCAGCCTCTCACGACACGACACCAACCGCCCTTGCGGTCCTGGCCGAGTTGCAGGCATAAGATCCATTTGGCCTTGTCGACCCCCGGGGTTCTCAGTCGTGCCGCTCCCGGTCAGCTGGCCATCATGGTCGCGGCATCACCGCACTCCGAAGCAGTCAGTAAAGGACAGCGCGACGTTGGAGTTCATCGGGATCCCTGACGGGACCGGCACACGGCGCAGACGATCGCCGGTCGTTTTTCCGCACGCCCTGTCGTCGTACACAGAGGCGAAGGCAAGCTCCGCCCTTCCTGACGGCGGCGGGGCGGTCCAGCGGCGGGTGCAGCGGAGACGGAGATCGTGGCCCGCACAGGGCCAGCCGCCCGGCCGCCTTGGCGCCGACGTCGCGTTCTTCGTCGAGAAACGTTGCAACAACGCCGCGCCCGCCAAGCCGCAGTTCGCGCTGCTCACGGAAAGAGGAGTGGTGTGACAACCGTGGACAGGGGAGCCGAGATGCTGGGCAATACCCATGAGCTGACGCATCTGGACGCGCTCGAGTCCGAGGCGGTGCACATCATCCGCGAGGTGGCGGGAGAGTTCGCGCGCCCAGTGATCCTCTTCTCCGGCGGCAAGGACTCCAGTGTCCTGCTGCACCTCGCGCTGAAGGCGTTCGCTCCGGCACGGTTGCCCTTCGGGCTGCTGCACGTGGACACCGGCCACAATTTCCCCGAGGTACTGGCCTTCCGGGACCGCACCGTGGACCGGCACGGCTTGCCGCTGCACGTGACGAACGTTCAGGAGTACATCGATGACCGGCGACTCACAGAGCGCTCGGACAGCACCCGCAACCCACTGCAGACGCTGCCGCTCCTGGACGCCATCGCCGGAGGCCGCTACGACGCCGTCCTGGGCGGAGGCCGCCGGGACGAGGAAAAGGCACGGGCCAAGGAACGCGTCTTCTCGCTGCGGGACGAGTCCGGCGCCTGGGACCCACGCCGCCAACGCCCAGAACTGTGGCAGCTGTACAACGGCCGCCATACACCCGGTGAACACGTGCGGGTCTTCCCGCTGTCCAACTGGACCGAGCTGGACGTGTGGCAATACATCGCACGTGAGGACCTCGAACTCCCTGAGATCTACTACGCGCATGAGCGAGAGGTGTTCAACCGGGACGGGATGTGGCTGACCGCCGGTGCGTGGGGTCTTCCGAAGGACGGTGAGCCGGTGGAACGGCGGCTGGTGCGCTACCGCACCGTCGGAGACATGTCCTGTACCGGTGCGATCGACTCTGATGCCGACACCGTCGTGAAAGTGATTGCCGAGATCGTCGTCAGCCGGCTCACCGAGCGGGGAGCCACCCGGGCCGACGACCGGCTGTCGGAGACAGCGATGGAGGACCGCAAGCGTGAGGGATACTTCTGATGACCGGCACCGCACTCGGCATTCCGTCGATCTCGCTGCTGCGCTTCGCCACGGCCGGCTCCGTCGACGACGGCAAGTCCACGCTCGTCGGGCGGCTGCTGCACGATTCCAAGTCCGTCCTCGCCGACCAGTTGGAGGACGTGGAGCGTGCCTCGATGAGCTGCGGCTTGGACGGCCCGGACCTCGCCCTCCTCACCGACGGCTTGCGCGCCGAGCGCGAGCAGGGCATCACCATCGACGTGGCCTACCGCTACTTCGCCACGCCCCGCCGCCGGTTCATCCTGGCCGACACGCCCGGACACGTGCAGTACACGCGGAACATGGTCACCGGCGCCTCCACCGCCCAGGCGGCCCTGATCCTCGTCGACGCCCGCAACGGCGTGGTCGAGCAGACCCGGCGCCACACCGCGATCGCGGGCCTGCTGCGTGTGCCACATGTCGTTCTGGCCGTCAACAAGATGGACCTGACCGGTTATGACAAGACCGTCTTCGCCGCGATCGCTGACGAGTTCGCCGCGTACGCCCGTCGGCTCGGCGTGAACGCAGTGACCGCGATCCCCGTCTCCGCCCTGAGCGGAGACAACGTGGTGAGCCCTTCGGCGCAGATGGACTGGTACGAGGGCCCGACGATCCTCGAGCACCTGGAATCCGTCCCCCTCGAATCCGCTCCACACCGGTCCCCGGCCCGCTTCCCGGTGCAGTACGTGATCCGGCCGCAGACTCCGAAACATCCCGACTACCGAGGCTACGCGGGTCGGATCACCTCGGGCGTGCTACGCGTCGGCGACGCCGTGACCGTGCTGCCCCAGGGCGCCACGTCCACAATCACCGCCATCGACGCACTCGGTGAACGATTGAACACGGCATGGGCCCCGCAATCGGTGACCCTGCAGCTCGCCGACGAGCTCGACATCTCCCGCGGCGACCTGATCGCCCCAACAGCCGACGCCCCCGCTACGACCAGGGATGTCCAGGCCACCGTCTGCCATCTCCACGAGCGCCCGCTGAGCGTCGGCGCCCGGGTGCTACTCAAGCACGGCACCCGCACCGTCAAGGCGCTCGTCAAGGCACTGCCCCACCGCATCGACCTGTCCACCGGCCGTGCCGACGACACCGCCCCGGCGCATCTCACCGTCAACGACATCGCCGCCGCAGTACTGCGGACCGCCGAACCGCTACCCCTGGATGCCTACGCCGACTCCCGGCTGACAGGCTCCTTCATCCTCATCGATCCCTCTGACGGCACCACACTGACCGCGGGCACCGTGACCCGTTCAGTCGGTCGGTGAGGGTGCCGACCCACCGCCCCAGGCTCCCGACTCGTCAGCTTCTGGAGGACCCGATGGCCACTCGTCACCAGCCCCGCCTACCCCCGGTCGGGCTGCCCGCCGGGCGTCCGAACCACGAGGCGAGAACATGAACAGCCCCGCGACGAGGAGATCCTGCCCCGCCGAAGCCCTTGGGGTGTGACCGGCCAAGGCCCGGGACGTCGTCTCCTCAGCAGGCTCAGAAGTCGGCACCGCGCAGCGGAGATGCCGTCCCGAGAGAAGGCAGAAGACCGGCCTGTGGACGCAGCCGTACGGTGCGCCGCAGGCGGCACCGCGGTAGTGGTCATATCCGCGCCTGAAAACGGCACAGCATGCGAACCGTCCGCATCGGTGGAACGCTGGAAACCGTGAACAGGACGCGACTGGTCCCGCTGCGAGGCAGTGAGCGTAGTGCCCAAGCGCACGCGCGCTCGACCGGTGTGGTGAGCGATGCAGAACGTATCGAGGTCACGCTGGTCCTGCGCCGTCGCGCGGAAATCCCGGATGATCTGGGGGAAGAACGTGAGACGATCACGCGTGAGGAACTGGCTACCCGTTACGGCGCCGACCCGGCGGACATCGACATGCTGAAGCGGTCAGCGGAGCAGCACGGGCTGACGGTGACGCAAACGGATCCGGTCTCACGCAGGGTCAAGATCTCCGGAACGCTCGGCCAGCTGCGGGCCGTGGTGAAGCCCGACTCGCTGACCAGGGTCACGACTCCCGACCCGGCGGACGAAGGACGCGTGGTGGAGCACCGGCAGCGCACCGGCGGCCTCCGCATCCTGCCCGAGTGGGACGGCGTGGTGATCGACGTGACGGGCCTGGACAACCGACCGCAAGCCCGCCCTCACACGCAGTGCATGCCGTAGGTCCCACTACCGGTCGGAGCGATGCCCTGCCGGCCTGACCGGCAAGATCGCCCAGAAGCACGTCGGCCACCAGTTCCTCGACGACGGCGGTGCCGTGCTCGGTCATGGCCCTGGTCAGTCAGGGTCCCACGTGCCTCAGTGACCGCGATGGCGGTCTCACCGGACGGCAACTGGTTCGCCGCCGCCATCCACGACCGGACCGTGCAGATCTGGGACCCGGCCACAGGAACACTCAACCGCACCCACCGACCCCGTCGTGACGGTGGGCTTCTCCCCCAACGGAACCTGGCTCGCCACTGCCGGCTACGACGGGACGGTTCACGTCTGGGACCCAGCCACCGGCACGGCCACCCCCACCGTGATCGGCGATACGGGAAGGTCGACTGCAGTGGCGGTCTCCCCGGACGGTACATGGTTCGTCACCGGCGACTCCAGCGGGACGGTGCGGATCTGGGACGTCCGTCACCTTCCCGGCCCTGCCCCTGAAGTCGTCAGGGGCAGCAGCCTGAACGGGTGGCGGTCTAGCCGGACGGCACCTGGCTAGCCACTACTGGCCACGAGGGTCTGATGCAGGTTGGGGTGACAGGTTGACCCGCCCCACCTCTCAGGTTCCAGTTTTGGTGGCTAACTGACGGCCTTCACGAAAGGCTGCCGGACATGCCCCGCGCCTACCCCGCTGAGTTCCGCGCCCGCGCCGTTGCGCTGGTGCGGGCAGGAAAAGAACAGAAGCAGACCGCCCTTGACCTCGGCATCCATCCGGTCACGTTGTCGAAGTGGTTGCGCCAGGACGACATCGACAACGGTCGGCGCCCTGGCAGGGTCTCGGAGGAGTCCGCACAGCGCGGCGACGAATCCGCGAACTGGAAACCGAGCTCGAGATCGTCCGCAAGGCCGCCAAGGCGAGGTCTTCCCTGTGGAGGCGCTCGCAGGCGGCGAACAGTTTCCGGGACATGCCGAGGTGGACTTCCGTGCCGGGAATGCGGCAGCTCAGGAAGTCGTCGAAGCCCATGGAACGGATTGCGGCGCGCAGGGCGTGCTGGTCCGTGCCGGTCGCTACTCCGCGGGCGTCGGCCCGCATGGCGAGAGTGCGGGTGTCGTCCTCCAGGGGACCCGGAGCGCCGGCGGCGGGAGGCTCGGTCGGCGGCAACGGGTACCGTGCGCAGCTGCGAAGCGGGGGCCGAGCGCACTGCCAGGTAGGCCAGCATCTGGGCGCGGGCGGCGCCGATGAGCGCGTCGTCGCTATCGCCGAGGTGGTCCTCCAGGTTGCCCGGGCCCGCCGCATCGCCGTCGGCCTCGGACCCGGCAGGGGAGAGCGGTGGCTGGCCGGGGTGCAGGTCGTGGTCGATGATGAGGAACAGGTCGTCGTCGGGCCGTACGGACGCTCCGACCAGGACGGTGCGGTGGGCGTACGAGCCGAGGGCCTTGCTGCCGGCCGCCAGTTGCGCCCACCCCTTGCCGAGCGTGCTGAGCCCCACCTCGCCGCCTTTGGCCTCGATCAGCCAGTACAGCTCTTCTGTCTGGTGGTGCCCCCACAGGTCGGGCAGCTTCTTCTTCGGGTCCTTAAACGTGCCGTACAGGGCAGGGACACCTGCTCATTGGCCTCCCTGGTTCTGTGGACCGGCGGAGTTGGCTGCCTCGCCCGCGGCCGAGCTGAGCCACGGGTTGATGGAGCCGTAAAACTGCTGTCCAACCGCCTCGCCAAGTTGAGTGCGGCGGCCGTATCGGCGCTTGCGATGCTGCTGGGCGGCACCGGCACAGCGCACGCGGCGATCTACTGGAGCGGCATTCAGATGGTCAACCAGGCAAGCCAGCAGTGCCTGAGAGCCGAGGGCTATCCAGGAGGCGTGTCCGACGGAAACGCTGGCACGACCATACCGGGGTGCATGCACGACGGCACCAGTTGGATCTGGCTGTCGAGCGCGGCACCGGATAACGATGGCGACGCACAAGTACAAATAGAGACGGATTCCGACACGGGCGAGTTGCTGTGCTTGCATGCGGACTACCCCGGCACCGGACCCAACGGCCCGACCTCGTCGAGTACGTACTGGGCTCAATGCGGCTATGGGGGTGCGCCTGAGGCACCTCTGATGCTCTGGAGGATGCACACCGTCGCTCCGGCGCAGAACGTTGGAAACCCGGAGGGGCTGAAGCACTTCATCAGCTTCTACAACGATGCGTATGGCGTGTGCCTGGACGGCGGCTTCGACAAGGCCTATGGCTTCCCTGGCCACTGCAACAGCAGCAACAGCTGGCAGATCTGGAACATCTACACCAACCAGACCTCGCGTCCCTACGGCGGATAGAGCGTTCGTGACGGGCGACGTGGTCGCCGTCGATGAGGCTGCGTGAAGAGACCCCAGTGGCCGTCAGGCAGCTGGGGTCTTGGTGAACACAGCGTCGGTCTCATGCTCACGGTGTCGCGTGGATCTGACTGGAGGGTCTGACGACACGTCCGGAAGGCCGCGAACTACTGGACCTCGCAGAGCACAGAGGCGTACCAGCGGTGCCCCCGCGAGCGACGGTCGCCGACTTCACCGCTGCTCGGCCGCGTTCGACCAGGCGAGCCGACTGCTTCCCGGAGCCGTGCGTGCACGCCGACCCGATCCTCGGCAGGCGGGCGTTGACCGACTCGATCATGTTCGTCTGCAGACGATGCGATCGAGAACGCTTCGCGCGAGGCTGCCGTGCTGGTGACCCCGGCATAGGTGAGGTTCCGTCAGGCTGGCGCAATTCGCCGAGAACCAGGTCAAGCTCGGCAGCTACCTCATCGGCGCTGTGAGCTGCTCTGAGTTTGGTGGAGTCCCTGATGCCAGGGTTACGATCCTGGCGAAGGAGAACTACCAGCACCATGCCAGCACCCCGTAAATATCCCGATGAACTCCGTGAGCGTGCGATCCGTGAGGTCCGCGCGACCGGCCGCCCGATCGCGCACGTCGCGAGGGATCTGGGCATCCATAAGGAGGCCCTGCGCGGCTGGGTCCGCCAGGCCGAGGCCGATCGTGGTGAGCGCGATGACCGGCTGACCAGCGCCGAACACGACGAGCTCAGGCAACTCCGCCGGGAGAATGCCGAGTTGAGGCGGGCGAATGAGATCCTCAAGGCAGCCTCGGTGTTTTTTGCCCAGGAGATCGACCGTCCCCGGACGAGGCCGAGCAGGTGATCGACCACCTGCGTGACACAGGTCTCGGGGTCGATCCCGTCTGCCGGGTTCTTGAGCTGTCGCCGTCGACGTATTTCGCCCGCAAGAAGCGGCCGAAGTCGGCTCGCCGGCTCCGTGATGAGCAGCTCATGCCGCTGATTGAGCAGGTCCACGCGGAGTCGGGCGGCACGTATGGGGCCCGACGGATCACCCGCGCCCTTCGGCGCAAGGGCCACGAGGTGGCCCGCTGCACCGTCGAGCGGCTGATGGCCGAGCTTGGCCTGGAGGGCGTGATCCGTGGCCGGCGGCGGCGCACGACAGTCCCGGAGCCTTCGGCGCCCCGGCCGCCGGACCTGGTCGACCGCGACTTCACCGCGAGCCGGCCGGACCAGCTCTGGGTCGCGGACATGACGTATGTCCGCACCTGGTCGGGCTGGGCGTACGTGGCGTTCGTCCTGGACGTGTACTCCCGGATGATCGTCGGCTGGCAGGTCGCGAACCACATGCGGACCGAACTTCCGCTGGAAGCACTGGAGATGGCCCTGTGGCGGCGGAGGATCAAGAAGGACTCCGGCCTCGTCCATCACAGCGACAGGGGTTCGCAATACGTATCAATTCGGTACACTGACCGGCTCGCCGACATCGGCGCCTCCGCCTCCGTCGGCTCCGTCGCCGACTCGTACGACAACGCCATGGCCGAGGCCCTGAACGGCACGTTCAAGGCCGAGCTGATCGAGATGCAGGGCCCCTGGAAGGACGTCGAGCAGGTCGAACGGGCGATCTTCCAGTGGATCACCTGGTACAACGAAGAACGGCTCCACTCCGCACTCGACTACGTGCCGCCCGCCGAGTACGAACAGGACTACTGGCGAAGCCAGGAACCAGTCCCACAGTCCGCCTGAAACAAGATCACCGGACTCTACGAAACTCGGGGCAGCTCAGCCGGACTCCTGCCGATCGGCCAGCTCATGGCCAACCTCCGCCGCAAAACCGGCCTCGGCAAAAACCCCGCACGAGCCGAGCACCGAGCCGCACAGCTCACCGCGATCGACCCCGACTGGAACTGCCCCTGGCCACTTGACTGGCAACGCCACCACCGAGTCCTGGCCGACCTCGCCACCGACGAACCCGACGGCACCCTCCCCACCATCGAACCCGGCGTCTACTGGGACGGCGACGACCTCGGCACCTGGATCCAACGACAACGCAGGGACTGGGGCCTGCTGTCCACCGAGCAACAGGAACGACTCGCCAGACTGGGCATCAAACCCGCCAAAAAGCCGTCTCCCGCCCCTGCGGCCAGGTGTGCGACGAAGGGGGCGGGCAAAGCGCAGCAGGCGTTCCAACGCGGCCTGACCGCCCTGACCCAATGGGTCGAGCGAGAGGGCGCGGACCGGGCGGTACCCCGCGGCCACGGTGAGAAGATCGCGGTCGACGGCGAGGAACGGCCAGTGGTCGTGAAGCTCGGCATCTGGATCTCCAACACCAAGACGAGGCGCGACAAGCTCACGGCGGAGCAACTGGACGCACTGCGCGAATTGGGCATCTCGTGGGCGTGATCCAGCAGCAACAAACATCGGCTGTCCGATACCTGATGGAGGATCAATGAATCGACCAAGCCGCCCCCTTCGACGCAATGACCGGGCGATCTGAGGTGTCCGACGGCAACGCTGCCGACGCCAACGAGTCGCAGTGGCAATACTTGCTCGCGCACGCCCGGAACGCGGGCTTGTCCGAGTACCAAGCCCTCGTCGAGGCGGCCTACGCCGAACCGCAACTGCGTCGGCTCTACCCGGACATGCAGTACTGGATGCTGTTCTTCGCGGATTCCTCGCAGGGCTTGTTCCTCGCTCGCAAGAACGTCTGCCTGGAGGCACCCTCCGACCTCAACCGCGGGCAGTACACCCTCCGGGCGTCCTGGCAAAGCCCTCCCCTGGCCCAAGCCGCCACCGCCGCCGACATCATCGCCCTCACCGTCCAGCACCTCGGCTAACTGATCGTTTCAGAATGACCTGCTGCGGCGGTTGTCAAGCGAGTGTCCGTCATGGTGATCCCGGGGCGCTGCATGTCAGCGGCCCTGGCTATCGTCGATGCCATGGCCTCAAGCGATCATCTGCTCGACCTCATCCAGAGCAGGCCGGACATCTACGGGCTGCTGCGGGCGTCCTTCGGGTTCGACATCGAGCGGAAGGAGTACGGTGCCGGCCTGGGTCTTGCCTCGGGCGCGCCGCTGGAGCCCATCGCAGGGGATTTCACCGGCGGGGCGTACTTCCTGTGCACCGAGCAAGGTGGCCGCCGGCCGGTGGTGTTCGCGAGCTCCGAAGGGGAGGGCGGGCTGATAGCCGATGACCTGGCGGGCGCGCTGGAGATCATCGTCGGGTTGCAGTGGCGGGACTGCCTGGGCTTTTCCGGCGGCGGTGATGTGGAGGTCATGCTGGCTTCCGCCCAGCACCTTGAGAGGTATCTGGCCAGGGACAGCCCGGAGATCGCCGAAGCGCGCGCTCGGGTGGCTGCGGCCTTGTCGCTGCGGGTCCTTCCTGTCCCTGACCTCGTCATCCGTCTGCAGGAGGCCGCCTCAAGGACTGAGCCTCACTACGTGGTGGTCACCGACGACGGGGACGTCTACGACCCGCCGTTCGGCGAGTTTTCGGAGCCGCAGCTCGGTGGCTGGCGCTGAGCACACGGATTCCCGATCGTTTGAGAAGCCGACCTTGCCGGTTCAGTCAGCCTCTGGCGGCGGGTCTCGTCAGACTCCGCGACCAGGTCCGCCGACCTGGTCCCTGGTGACCAGTGGGCCGGGTTCCGCCCTGGGCCGGTGACCCGGCCTGGCTTCGTTCACTTCTAGGGACAGCGTTTGTCAGCGAGTTTGAACGGCAGTTGCCGATCTACCAGTTCTGAAATGTTCGCGAGTTTTGGCAGCACCGGGTGTGTCGTTGGGCGCTGTGGCGCCGTCTAGGGTGTGGGAGCTATGCGACTGGTCGAGATGGAGATAGCCCGGCAGGACTGGAAGGGCATGCTGTGCGGGTGCGGCGGCTCGGCAGAGCACGTGGGCCGGGATCTGCTGCAGCTTGCGGGTAGGGGGCCCCGGCAGGAACCGAGCCATGTCAGCCTCGAAGAGCATGTCTGGTCCCCGCCTGTCCTGTGGGAGCCGGCTCCTGCAGTGACGTCCGTTGCTCTGGCGGCCCTCGCGGATGACGTTGCGCCAACAGCGCGCGCGTGGTTCCTCGATCTCCTGGCGCACATGGTGGCAGGCGAGGGCACGGATTGGGAGTCCGCTCGACGAGGACTCGATCTTCCGGAGCTGTGCCGCGACGTTGCTGGTCAAGGTCTCTGGCTGCTCTATGGGGAGGTGATGTCGAATCGGTCCCTCGGGGCTGGTGGTATCGCCTTCGAGATCCTCACGGTGGTGGAGCCCGACAGAGCGCGCCTGCAACGGGTTCGGGAGATCGCAGCCGACTGGTTGCCCGTGTGTTGCCGGACTGGCCTGTGCGATGACGAACTGCGTGACCTCGACCGCTGAGTTCGGTTGAGCCGGTCATGAGGGCTGCACCGCCCGCCGCCTATGAGGACGGCGGGCCGCCGCCGGGGTTCGTGGGGTCAGCCGGCCTTGGCGGATCCCCCGTCCCGGACCCCGGTGCTGGCGAGCTGGTAGGAGTCGGTACCGGTCTCGATGATGATGCCGTGGTGGTGGTCGCACCGGATCGCGGCGTACAGCTCGACCTTCGACCCCTGTGGCATGACCAGGGCCTTGCACCAAACTGCCCTGGCAAGTACCTCAGCGACGCCAAAACTCGTGAACATCACCCGGCCATGGATCCGGGCGCCTCCCAAAGCCGTGAACAACTGACTTCACGACTCGTGCACAAAGCCACCCGGCCCGAACCGCGAATACGGTGAGGGCGCTATCCCGCCTGCAAGGTTCAGCTGTACCCGATGCGCTCGATCTCCCTCATCTGATCGGCACGGATGCGGCCGTCCTCCAGGGACAGCAGCCAGGGCAGCAGTTGCGGCGGGGCGTGGAGCTCGTCGCAGAAGCCGAGGCGGAGGTCGGCAAGCCCGTCCTCGAAGAGCCAGTAGCCGAGCGCATCGGCGAGGTGGCGATCCGCCGCCTCGGTGCGGGTCTCGGCCCAGACGGCCAGCCAGGGGACGAGGGTGCCCGCCGTGACCGAGAGCGCCTCCAGTACCTCGGTGATGTGAGCGCCGCCCGCAGGAGAGTGCAGGGCAGACCGCCACCACGCATGCCAGACCTCCTCCAGCGCCATCCGCTCCGCCGCGGGCCAGTCGCGCCAGCCGGCGGCAAGCAGCCGGGAGGCGACCAAGCCGTGGTCGAGCTCATCGGCAACGAGAAGACGGACGATCCGGGGCGTCAACCGGCGGTACAACCCCGGGAAGTCGTCCCAGTGGTCGACTACTTTGTGCGCGACGGAGGAGATCAGTGCATCCGGCACCTCGTGTACGGGACCGGCCAGTGCTTCAAGATCGGATTCGGCGTAGCAGTGCGTGCAGCCGCCAACCGCGACCGGCAGCCCGGCAAGTGGCGCGAAGACGGCGTCCAGGTTGTCGAGTGCGCCCTGGAGCTGCTGGTGCGGGTCGGTCATGACGTGCCTGACGGTTACTCCGTCGGACCTGCCGGAGAAGATCGCGACGCTACCACGTCTGTAACCGGACAGCCGTCCGGCGACGTCCCTCCGGCCGTCGGTGCCCTCAACCGTCCGACATCGGTGTGTGTCGTACATGACCCGGCCAGGGGCGCCACGATGAACGCACACTTCGAGAGGGCCACACATGACTACAAAACTTGCCAAGGGCGGGAACGCCGTTTTGAGGGCTCGGTCTCGGGGGCCGAGCTCGACGAGATCCACCACGCCTCCGCCTTTGACGTTCTGACCGGGCGTTACAAGGTGACCGACGGCCATGCCGCTGACGTCAACGAGTCGGAGTGGCCGTACATGCTCCAGCATGCCCGGAACGCGGACTGGCCCGCATACCGGGCCCTCGTCGAGGCGGCCTACGCAGAACCGCTGCTTCGACGGCTCTACCCGACCATGGAGTACGGGATCTTATTCTTCGCGGAATCCTCGCAAGACGTGTTTCTCGCGCCGAAGAACTTCTGCCTGGAAGCATCCTCCGATCTCAACGCATGGCAGTTCACCTCCGGGAGTCCTGGCAGAGCCCTCCCCTGGCCCAAGTCGCCACACCCACCGAAGCCATCGCCCTCGCGGTGCAGCTCCTGCGCGAGGACCCGGGCGAAGGGTTCTGACCGGCCCGACGGGGAGTTGCGGCGTGATCGTCCGCAACGCGCCTACCTCCCGCCAGAAGTGCCACGGCGCAGGGGACGGATCGGGGGTGCTAGCCCAGCCACACCACAGTGGTCACGCGCCGCTCGCGGGCTCCGCGGATCTTGGCGGCATCACTCATCACATCAACTAGATGTCGATCGCGTCAGGGTTGCTAGGTCCTCGATCGCGTGAGTAATGATCACAGCGAGTTGGCTATCGGTGAGGGCTTGAGGATCGCCGATGTCACGCCGGTACGTGAGCTGCACGTTGACTTTAGAGAACCGCAGCCAAGCCCACCATGTGTCACACTTCCCTTGCTTCCATTCGCCGCACATGTACTGCACATCGTCCATGGCGCTCGAGTGGACACCTATGTCGTATGGCCGAGCGTCGGCATACACATCAGGTGTGACCTTCTCCGGCGCCGAGGCGCGGAAGTCCCGCTCGGCCGCACTGGCCGAGTCGTACCCGAAGACATTCTCACCGAAGTCGTCCCGGGCCCGCGTCCACACACGGCGCACAGAGTCGCCGTCCCGATCGGTACGCACTCCGGCCTGGCCCCAGTTGCCCGGACCACGCAACGAGGCAAGCAGCACTGACTGTGACTGACCATGCCGGTGTCCACCGTCGCGCATAGCACCTGCCCCAAGAATCACTGCCACTGCCACCACTGCAGTCAAGCCTGCAATGATCGTCTTTGGCTTTGTGCGTCCCATGCCCGTAAACCCCTTCATCGCCAAGCTGTAAATCTGAGTCGAACCGCATCGGCAGGGTCCGGCACGCCCGCGGCGGCCCTGGCGTCGAGCGCAGCGCGAAACTCAGAAGCCGGGCAGGACCCACCGACTTCCACCGCAACCCGGTCATGGGACTAGGGGACCGCCCGGTGATGAAACGCCACGGCCCGCCCGGATCCCCCTACGGGCCCCCGTACCCCGCGGTCGGGATGCACCAGGCGCTGGCCTCAGCGACCGGTTTGCCCAGGAGATCGACCAACGCCGCCAGAATGCTCGCGTTCCTGACACCGGAATCGGTAAGCAGAAGCGTCATCACGCCACCCTAGGGGCGCGTGTCAAGGGACCGTGAGCGTGCCCCGGAAGCCCCGCTCGTCAACGCGTACGGCAGGTCGTCGTGCTACACCCGCCAGCGGCTCCGGCAACCAGCGCCGCCAGCGCCGGGCGGCCTCAGGGGAAGAGCTGCACGGGCCCCGGTTCGCGCAAACGGGGCTGCTCGGCTCAACGAACCAGCGGCGAAGCACCGGACACGAACGACTCAATAGCCCCCCTCGCCTGGGCATCCCGCGCATCCCGGTCCGACTGGTCCCGCGCATTCGACACATCCCACGTGCACCAGTAGGCACGCTCAGCCGCAAGGACCACTTCTGCATCGTCAGTGAGAAGCTTCACCCGGTAGAGAGACTGGCGGGCCACGGTCCGCAGACGGTGTGTCTCATCCCGCGCCGCGAAAAAGGTCCCCCCGTCCGGGTCTTCAAGCTTGCGGTACCAGCGGTCCGCCTGACCTCGCCGGTAGTCCTCCACCGCTGAGGCGAACGCACTGTAAGCGGCCATGCGCTCCTGCCGGAGGGCCTCCGACCGCGCGAACAACTCACCGCGCCTGTCCCTAACACGCTGGAAGCCGTGCGTGATCACAGAACCCAGCAGTGTGCCCACAACCGCTACAACGCTCGTCCAGACAACTTCCACACCACCAAGCCGACCACACAAGGAGGCCGGAGCGCCGACAGATTGCCGTGATCGTCTCGCCTTGACGTCGCTTTCGGGCCCAGCCCCCGACGCCAACCTCGATGCCGCTGATGCCCACGCTCTCGCCCGCACTCTGGCCAGCGGCCTCGCCCGCGACCTCGACTACGACCGCGCCAGCATCAGACTTCCCGAACCCGCCCGCGGCCTGGACCGCAGCCTCGATAGGGCCCTCGATCGCGCCTTCGCCCACGCCCTTGACCTCGACCTCGTACAGAAGCTCGACCCAGCACGCAATTTGGTCCGCGACCTCCAAGTCGCTCTTGACCTCGACCTCGACCTTGCCCTCGCGGCCAAGCTCGCCACCGAACTCGACAACCGCGACCGCTCCCTCCGCCTCACCCGCGCCCTCGAACTCGAGCGCGCCCTCGTCCTCGACGTCGCCAGCGCTCTCACCCTCGCTGTCGCCATCGCCGTTTCGCTCGGCCATGCCGGCAGCCCCATGCGCGCTCACGACCACCCCGAAGACCTTGCCTACGTGGCCAGGGAACTTAATCGCGCAGCCAACGACTTCCAGGGCGCGGACCTACGGCACCTTGGCAACGTTGACCTGAGCTGGCTGAACTGGGACCAACACACCCGTTGGACCTCGGTATGGACCGAACGCATCAAGAACGCCTCCGCCGAACAGCCCCCAGGATCGGGCCAGTCCACCGTCCTGCCAGCCCTCGACAACGACACAGCAGGCCTCCCCGCAGACATCACCTGAAAGAGCCGAGATGATGCTCTTGGCCCGGTGCCGTAGCCCTGGTCTCCTCCCCGGCGCGGTACCGACGCGCGAGCAGCCGTGGGTCCGGGGTTCACTGGTCGTCTGCGGCCATGGCTTTGTCCCACAGGCGGGCGAGCTTGCGGACCTTCTTCTCCCGCTTGGTGAACCATTCCGCCCGCGCCCCCGCCTCATCTCGCCGCCGGCTTCTCTTCTGCCTCGCGGCGCTGCTCCTCCACTTTGGCGGCGCGACGTCGCTGCTCCAGGCGCTGATCGAACTCAGCTTCGGTGCGGACGTCTTCAAGCGCCTGGAGCAGCGGCGCGCCCTCTTCGCAGTGGTGCCCGTCGATGCGGAAGCAGACCGGGCCCAAGGGCCCGTGCTGCTTCAGGCGGTCCAGGGTCGTCATCACCAACGGGATGCGGCCGGTGAAGTCGAGGTAGAAGTCGCCGTCGGCGTCGGTGCGTCCGTAGGGGTAGCCGTAGCCGGTTCTGCGCTCTGGTGCCCAGTGCTCGCGGGACAGGACGGCCACCTTGCGGATCCGGTTGGCCAGTGCGGTCGGGCCGGCGCCGGTGAGCACGGTCGCCAGCGGCGGCAGACCGGCCAGGCCGGTGCGGGGGTAGACCGTCGCCCAGTGCGGCACCGTGCCCGGCCCGCCGCCGGTGACCGCCCCGCGCGGCACGGTGCTGCCGGGCAGTGCCGGGTCGTGGATCTGGCGGCGGTAGTAGTCGGCGTACGCGCCGACCTTGTCCGCCAGGACATGGGCGGGCTCGGTATAGCGGTCGACCTCCACCACCAGCAGCGGCACCCCCGCGTCCTTGGCCTGGAACACCGCGTCGGCGCGGACGTTGCGCTTCCCCGAGGAAGTCAGCGGGTGCGGCACCTCGGTGCGCCAGGACGTGATGCCGCCGATCCCGGCCGCCGCACCCGGCGTCCTGCCGCCGCGGGTGAAAGCCACGATCATGGCGTTCACGGCCATGGCGTGCGGGGCCCCGCCGGTCCCGGCCCCGCGGGCGCGGCCGCCCATCGCCTCGGGCCCGCGCTGCAGATGGCCGGCGGCGGCGTCCAGGCCCACCGGGGTCAGGCCCCACAGCTTCTGCGACGGCTCCCCCACCCGGTCCGGTGCCCCGAACTTGCCCTGCGGTCCGGCGGTACTGCCCTCCGAGACCACCTTGGAATCGGCCTGGAGCACCAGCAGAGCGTTGCGGATCGGCTTGTTGTCCGACAGGTGCGGGCGGACCAGGTCCATGATCTGCGTGGCCGTGGCGACCTTCAGCACACCCAGCACCCGCAGCACGTCCCGCTGATCCCGCACCGTCGACCGCGGCCGCCGCACCTTCCTCTCCGCCGTCTTCGTGCCCGCCGACACTGCTGTCGTGCCGTCCTGCGTGGCATTCGCCATCTGCCGCCTCCCCATGACGTCGCGGTGTGGAGGCTGTCCATGGTCGCCCGGGCCACCGACAACCGATCGGCGCCCCCTTCCCCCACCGGCCGACGCAACAGCGGCGGCCAGCGGCCCGCACCGGGCCGCCAGAGGCCAAACCCGCGCCCTAACCCCTCGCACCCCGCCACCCGCCCAAGCCGCACCGTCTCCTTTTCATCGGTGCGGCCAAGGGAGGTGGAGGGCAGAGGGGTTGTCAGCAACCCACACAACCCCATCACACGTGCTCTGAACAGGGAAAACACGAAAACCGGGCGTCAGAGGGTCGGGTACACCAACGGGTACACAGTCGGGTGCACCCCCGGGCCAACTAACAGGAACAACCGCCACGGCAGGGCAGCACCCGCCACACATGCCCGCCCGGCAGGACCATTCGACCTACCACCCGGTGCAGCCTGCCGCAGAAACACAGGGTCTGACCAGCACCGCGTAAGTGCGCCCGCACTTCCATGACCCCACCCGACACCGCCGCAAGCCCGGTAGCACTGCCGGAGCATGCCGGGCAGCAGAGGGGGTGGAAGGCAGCGGGGTTGTCGAACGCCCGGCAGACCCGGCAATCATCCCGGGACGCGCACAAACACATCAACTGGCGCCTGGTGGGCCGGTAGTGGCCATGGAAGGGACAATGGTTGCGTCAGCGGCAAGGACGGTGGCCGTCCGCAGGTGGCTTCGTTCACTTCAAGCAGCAGCGTCTATCCATCGGTTTGGGCGGCGGTGGGCGGTCGGCGGGGCCATGAATGTTCACGAGAAATGACGTCACTTCGTGGGGCAGTCCGCCGCCCTGAGGGCGGCGGACTGCCGAGGTGGGGCCTGCAGGGTGTCAGAAGCTGTTGAGGGGCCCGGGCCCAGAGGGCAGGATGAGGCCTAGGGGCCGCATCTGCGGCTAGTGCGCCGTGCAGCGCGGACCAGGGGGAACCATGGGTATGGCACTCAGCTCGAACGACCTTCTGCCCGGCGAGGCTGTGCGGTTCGCCAAGAAGGCGAACGCCGTCGTGAAGATCGCCGAGGCTGGGCTGAGACGCTTCTCCCATGACCAGCTGATGTGGATGGTTCGCATGCAAGGATCGGAGGCGATCGGCGGGCAGCTGCACGTGACGAACTACCGGCTCGTCTTCTGCTCACATTTCGCCAATCGCGCCACCGGCCGGTTCAGCATCTTCCTGCCGGGCATCTCTGAGGTCCGCGACACCTCTTGGGGGATCAAGAGGCAGATCGAGGTCTCCACGGGAACCCACCGGTTCACCTTCGTCGCGTGGGGGATCCCCGCGCTGATGGCCGCGATCGAAGGTCTCCGCCGGCACTGGAACCCTGACCAAGTGGTGTGGCTTGCCGAAACCGCGACGGCGGAATACGCCAAGCTGGGCGAGGGACTCGTCCCGCGGCCGAGTCAGGCACTCAGATCGGACATGAGCCCCATCGAGTTCGTGGGGGCGATGGGGCTCATGGAACTTCAGGAGCTCGCCCGCGGGGCTTGAGCTGGTCAGCTTCTCAGCCGGCCTTGGCGGGTTCCTCGGCTCGGGCTCGGGTGCTGGCGAGACGGTAGGAGTCGGTGCCGGTCTCGATGATCACGCCGGATCGCCGCGTACCGCTCGACCTTGGACATCTGCGGCATGAGCAGGATCTTTCACCAGGAGCATCCAGCGCGAGCTGACCGCGGTCCTCACCCCTCTGCCAATCGGCGTAGATCCGACGGAGGCGTGGACAGACCGCCGGGGCCGCGAGCACCCGGCGCACGACGGTTGGCCCGCTCGCGCGTACGAGCGGGTCGAGGCACTGCGCGAGCAGATCCGGCAGACCTCCAGCGTCATCGGGTCCCACGGATACTGGTCCTCCCTGTCCGGTGCGGACCTGGTCGACGCACGGCAAGGTCTCAAGGCGCTGCACCCAGAGGACCGAACCGATACCGAAGCGTAGATACGGGTGCCGGATGACGTCCGGCACCCTCACACGAGGGGCCCCTTTTGACCGCATCGCTGTTCTCCGATCCCGCCGGTCGCACCCGGCCGCTGCCGACACCGGCTACCGCACCGCCCGCCGGTGGTCTGTTCCGGGAGCCCCCCGCCCACGACGAGCCCGAGGGCGGCGAGCCCAGCACGGGCGAGGTCGCACTCATCCCCGCCGTCACAGCGCCAGGCCGCCAGCACGGAGCTCGGTCGCGCGTCCGAAAGTAGCCATGGGGGCTCGGTCCCAGCCGGAAAGGCCGGGACCGCGCCCCGCTCGGGCGCAACACGCAGGTGACGATGGTCGCGTCCAGGTTCAGGACGTACCAGCCAGCAGTGTCCACACCACACGGCGGACCGCGGCTCGCACGCGCTCGATCCGCGCCGCGACCGGGGCGTCGATCGCCTCCAGGGCGCGGCGCAGGGTGCTGTCCGAGACCGGGCGCGGGAACAGGCGCCGCCAGTGGCCCTGGAGTTGCTCGGCCTCCAGAACATTAGTGGCGCCCAGCACGATCGCGCAGGCGAGTACGACCAGGGACTACCGCCTCGCCCCCGAGCACCCGCACCCCGCCGCCGTCGAGGACGCGACCGCCCTCCTGCGCTGGGCACGGCCCACGGCCGTCGCGGGCGACAGCGCGGGCGGGTTCCCGCCGCCGCGGCCTGCATCGCGCTGCGCGACGAGGGCGGCCCGCTGCCCGCCGTCCGGGCCCTGATCTGCCCCAACACCGACCTGACGCTCGCCCTGCCGTCCATCACCGAGAACAGCACCGGCCACAACCTTGAAGCCGACACGCTCGCGGTGTTCGTCGAGTCGTTCGTCCCCGACCCCGCCGACCGCCCGGCCGCCTCGCCCCTGCACGCCGACGACCTGACCGGCCTGCCGACGGCCCTGGTGGTCACCGCCGAGCACGACCCGCTGCACGACGAGGGCGACGCCTACGCCCGCCGCCGCCTCGTCCCAGGCCGGCGTCACGGTCCGCCACCGCAGCGAAACCCGGCCTCGAACACGGCTTCATCCAGGGCATGGACCTCACCGACGCCACCGCCGCAGCCGCCCACGACCGCATCTTCGCCGACCTCCGAGACCTCATCCCCGCTGACACGCGGGCACGCCCGAGACGTACCGCTGCGGCCTCACCCCTGTTTCGCCGGGAGCCGCACCACGTACGACTTCTCTCCTGCGAGGGTCAGTTGGCCAGCGTGGTAGGTCAGCGCGCGTGGCAGGACGCAGGGGAAGCTGGTGGCGTCGACAGGATCGTGGACCTCGCACGTTTCGCTCTTGGCGTCGCTCACGGTGGGCTTCGCGGACAACACCAGCGTGGCGGTGCCGTCGTGGAGGTGGAGGACATAATCGCCGTTGCCGGTGGAGAGTTGTACCGCGTGGACGTAGAAGCCGTCCGCGCCGTCGGAGGCGAGCCAAGTGGTGGTGAGGTCGGCGGGGCGGCCGTTGACGCCGGGGATCGAGGTGGGCAGGGTCAGCGCGCTCGCCTTGCCCTGGGGGGAGACCACGCGGACGGCGGCGAGGGTTGCCGAACTGCTCCTCGTCCCTCGTAGGTAGGTCGTGCCGTCGGGGGCCACGGCGTTGCCCTCGTTGAGGAATGTGCTGTCCTTGCCGTTGACGGCCGGCTGCCAGTGACCACAGCGCCCGGCCGTCGGCGATCATGACGGCGCCCGCACCGGTCACCCCGATCGGGACGACCGCCTTGGTGAAGCGGACGTTGCCGGCATTCGCGGTGGCGGGCACGGACGCGCTGTAGTCGCGTGTCCGATCGGCGTTGCCGACCATCACCGAGGCGTCCCCGCTCTTCGGGTCGAACTTGACCACCTCGGCGCCGTGCCCGAACAGCACCGAGCCGTCCGGCATCGCCACAAGGCCATCAGGCTGCGAGGCGTCGAAGTAGCTCTCGGTCGTGGGGAAGGCCGTCCCCTTGCCGGTGGCGCTCAGCCCGGTCAAGGCCGGCGAGTTGAGCACATAGGTGGTGCCGGCGGCGTCGGTCGCCGCCCCGTTCGGATGAATGTTGCCCAGGGCCCGGCCGACCGTGGTGTCGTTGTCGTACGTTCCGAGCAGCGCCGCCTGCCCAGGCTTCGGCGCGGGCGGCTTCCCCTTGCCACCGCAGCCGGCACCACCCGCGCGCCCCTGGCGGCTTGCCGACCACTTCGGGGTCATCAACGGGCTCTACTGCCACCGTTACGGTTCCCGCTGCACCGTCATGGATAAAAGGGATGACCACGTCCTCACCCTGCCGGTGATCCGCTTCAGCGGCAAGGGGCGAACCTAAGCTGAGCGTGAGAGAACGTCTGAGTCCGCGAGAGCTCGGGGTGCCTCAGAGTGGGGCCAATCGACTCGTTCACACCAGCCCCGGAAGATCGCCAATCGGGGCCAGAAGACTCGTTCCCGTGGGGCCAACAGACTCGTTCGAAGCCAGAGGACCTTCCTTTGTAGGGCTTGCAGGATATTGAGGCGTCGCGATCTCCGAACGCGCTGGTCGTAGGGGCTGGCGTGACGCGCGGCCGGGGTGCTCGTGCTGGTCGTGGGCGGGAGCCTGCGGCCTTGATCGTCCGTCGGCTGTCTGTCATCGGTTGACGTCGAGGTCGGTCGGGACGAGTAGAGCGCGCAGGAGGGCGGTAGCGCAGGCGGGGTCGGTGCGGAGCTTGGTGAGCACGCGCCATGCCTTCTGGTTCGCGAATCTGTGTTCGCCCGGAGAAAGTAGTCTTTTAGAGGCCCATCGCAGCAGAGGGTGCAGTCGGGGGCCGTCGGTTTTCGAGGTCGCCCGGACGGATTCCCACGCGCGGCTGCACTCCTGTCCGGCTCGGCAAGACGTGCGCCGAGGAACGAGCTATGCGCCGTCGCTGCTATCGCGCAGGGAATGAATCATGCTCTGCAGGATCCGGAACGCGGCTGAGTGTTCGGTCTCGGTCATGCCGGCCAGCATTCTGACCTCGACGGCCCGGACCGCCGCGGACGCCTTCTCCAGGCTCCGCTTCCCGCGAGGTGTGAGCCGAGCGGGAAGAACCTTCCCGACGGGCGCGGCCTCGGGCCTCGTGACGTAGCCGTCTCGTTCCAGCGTCTGGAGCAGCACGTTCATCGACTGCCGCGTCACGAACGCGCTGCGGGCGAGCTCGGAGTTCGACAAGCCCGGCCGCTGGGCGAGCAGTTCGAGGCAGGAGTAGTGCGTCACGCTCATCCCGAGCGGCCGCAGCACCTCCTCCATGGCCGCGCGCAGAGCGCTCGAAGCCTCTTTCAGCAGGTAGCCCAGTGACTTGTCCAGGTCGACGCCCGCACCCCTTTGACTCATGTCAGCATTCTGACATAACTTGGTCTGTGTCAGGAATCTGACACAGATGGAAGGAGCATCGCCATGCCCGCCACCGGCCCCGACTTCATCTCACTCCAGGCGCGCGACCTCGCCGCCTCGCAGGCGTTCTACGAGCAGTACCTCGGCCTCGTCCGCTCGCAGGCCGGACCCCCGCACGCCGTCGTCTTCGAGACGAAGCCCATCGCGTTCGCCCTGCGCGACGTCATTCCCGGCACCGATCTCGCATCCGCCGCCCAGCCCGGCATCGGCGCCGCGATCTGGCTCCACGCCACCGACGTCCAGGCCATCCACGACGCCCTGGTCGCCGACGGTCACGTCATCGTCTCCGCGCCGATCGACGGCCCCTTCGGCCGGACCTTCACCTTCGCCGACCCCGACGGCTACCACATCACGCTCCACGACCGCACCTGATCTGCCAACCGCGCCGGGCCGACAGTGAGCGCCGCCGCCAGCGCGTGAAGACCGCCATCATGCAGGCCGCCCGGAACGGCACGGCGATCAGCGTGAGCGGCATCGCCCGGCAGGCCGGCGTCGACCGCACCTTCCTGTACCGCCCCCGCGACCTTGGCCGGCCCGGTCGTCCAGCTTCCGGTCGAGGTAAGCCCTTGGCCGCGCAAGGCGCACTCCGGCTGGGCGACTCCCGCCTCGACCGCCGCCCCGAGGAGAGCCGCTACCGATCCTGCGCAGCCCGAGCGGCGGCAAATACTTGGCTAGCCACATGTTTTGCTGTTACCGTAACTATGTGGCCAGCCACCTAAGCGGTGGGGGCACGAGAGGAGTCGTCATGAAAGCCATCCTGTTCGACCGTTTCGGAGGCACGGAAGTGCTGCACGAGGCGGACATCGAGGTCCCGCAGCCCGGCCCCGGGCAGGTCCGCGTCCGCGTCAGGGCCGCCGGGCTGAACGCGCTGGACGGCAAGCTCCGCTCCGGGGCGCTGGAGGCCGTGTTCCCCACGTCGCTCCCCTCCGTCCCCGGTCACGAGCTCGCCGGCGTGGTGGACGCCCTGGGTGAGGGCGTACGGGACGTGCAGGTGGGCGATGAGGTGCTGGGCTGGTCGGACACCGGCTCGTACGCCGAGTACGCACTGGCCGCCGTCGTGGCCCCCAAGCCCGCCGGTCTCGACTGGCAGCACGCGGTCGCGCTGCCGGTGGCGGGCGAGACGGCCGAGCGGGTCCTGAACCTGCTGGGCGTCACCGCCGGGGAGACCGTGCTGATGCACGGCGCGGCCGGAGCGGTCGGAACCCTGGCGGTCCAGCTCGCCACGGCCCGCGGAGCGCGTGTCATCGGCACCGCCGGCCCCGCCAACCAGGACTACCTCGCCTCGCTCGGCGCCACTGCGACCGTGTACGGCGAGGGCCTGGTCGAGCGGGTCCGTGCCCTCGCCCCCGACGGCGTGGACGCGGTGTTCGACCTGGCCGGGAAGGGAGCCCTGGAGGACTCCATCGCCCTGCGCGGCGGCACCGAGCGCATCGTCACCATCGCCGACTTTGGCGCGCACCAGCTCGGCATCACCTTCGCCAACGGTCCCCAGGAGCGCTCGGCCGCCCGCCTGTCCGCCCTGGCGCAGGATGCCGCGACCGGCAAGGTCGTCACGACCGTCACCGCATACCCCCTCGACCAGGCCGCCACGGCCCAGCAGGTCAGCGACGCCGGGCATGTCCGGGGCAAGCTCGTCCTCACCGTCGACTGATCACGCCCGCCGCTCCTTCCGCCACGCCCCGCTTTCCCAATCATCACCTCTTCATCACCGCATCGAAGGACCATTCATGTTGAACGCGCTGTGGACACCGACCACCGTCGATGCCCTCTCCCTGCCGCACCGCTTGGTCATGGCCCCCATGACCCGTGACCGCTCCACCCCTGAAGGTGTCCCCACCGAGCTGAACGCCGAGTACTACGCCCAGCGGGCCCCGCACGCGCTCATCATCACCGAGGGCACCCAGCCGAACGCCGACGGCCAGGGCTATCTCCTCACTCCCGGCATCCACAGTGACGAGCAGATCGCCGGGTGGCGCAAGGTCACCGACGCCGTGCACGCGGCCGGCGGCCGGATCGTCGTCCAGTTGATGCACACCGGTCGCATCGCCCACCCCGACAACACCCCCCACGGGCGCCAGCCGGTCGCCCCTTCGGCGATCCGGCCGCGGGGCACGATGTTCACCGCGTCCGGGCTCCAGGAGATGCCGACACCCCGGGCCCTGTCGACGCAGGAGGTCGCGGCGACCGTGGAGGACTTCCGCCGCGCCGCAGCGGCCGCGGTCGCGGCAGGCGCCGACGGTGTGGAGATCCACGGCGCCAACGGCTACCTGGTGCACCAGTTCCTGTCCGACAACACCAACCAGCGCACCGACCAATACGGGGGCTCGCCTGAGGGCCGAATCCGCTTCGCCGTCGAGGTCGCCACCGCCGTGGCCGACGAGATCGGCGCCGACCGCACCGGTATCCGTGTCTCTCCCGGCAACCTCTACAACGACATCGCCGAGTCCGACACCGCCGAGCTGTATCCGGCGCTCCTGCGCGCTCTCAGCCCGCTCGGTCTGGCCTACCTCCACGTGATGCACGCCGGCGACGAGAAGCTGCTGGGCACCCTGCGTGCGCTGTGGCCGACCACGCTGATCCTCAACCGGGCCGGCACCGACCTGCCCACCCGCGCCAAGGACATCGACCACGGCACGGCCGACCTCGTCTCCGTCGGCGCCCTCGCGCTGGCCAACCCGGACCTGGTCGAGCGGCTACGCTCGGACGCGCCGCTGAATACCCCCGACCCGGCGACCTTCTACGGCGGCGGAGTGGCCGGCTACACCGACTACCCCACCTACACCGTCTGAGGAACCGCATGTCCTTCCCCACACCCCGCATTCCCAGCACGGCCGGCGAGGGGCCGATGAGCTACGCGATCTTCCAGCTCGCCCGTGCTCACCGGGCCCGCGCCGCCGCCATGCTCCGCGAGATGGACCTGCATCCCGGACAGGAACTGCTACTGATGCAACTGCTGGATCGGGACGGCCAGACCCAGTCCGAGCTGCTCGAAAGTGTCGGCCTGGACCACTCCACTGTCTCGAAGTCCCTGCGCCGCATGCAGGACGCTGGCCTGCTCGTCCGCGAGCCGGCCGAACACGACCGGCGCGTCATGGTCGTCCACCTCACCGACAAGGGCCGTGCCATGCGCGAGCCCCTGGCAGCCATGTGGCGGGCCCTGGAGGAGACCTCCGCGCTGAACCTGTCGGCGCAGCAGGCAGAGTCCTTCGTCCGCACCGCCTACGCCATCGCCGACGCGATCAACAGCCGTGCTCTTCCGCGGGAACAGTCTGAGTAGCTGGCTAGCACGCCGGCTTCGGCCTGGAGTGCGAATCGCTTCCGGCGTTCCTGCGAAGTGGACAGTTGCTGCAGCGTAGTCGGCTCACGAAGGCCCGTGCTGAACGGAGCCAGCCTCCCCAACTGTCGGAAGCCCGGTGAGTCAAGCCAGCCGATGTGGCGGGCCCCAGGGTCTGGTGCAGGGTTAGGTGACAGGTTTGACCTGCCCCACGGTTTGGGTTCCAGCTGCGGTGGCGCTCAGCGGCCGTCCAGGCCGGCGGCATGGTCTGGGACGTAGGTCTGGAAGTCGCGCGGCGGGCGCTCGTACCCCTTGGACGGCGGGCGCGGCGGCAGGGTGAGCACGGGCCGACCGACCTGCCGGTACGGCACCGTGGACAGCAGGTGGGAGATCATGTTGATGCGGGCGCTGCGCTTGTCGTCACTCTCCACCACGTACCAGGGCGCCTCGGGGATGTCGGTGTGCACGAACATCTCGTCCTTGGCACGGGAGTAGTCCTCCCAGCGGGTGATCGACTCCAGGTCCATCGGCGAGAGCTTCCAGCGCCGCGTCGGGTCCTTGAGCCGGGCACGGAACCGCTGGTCCTGGACGGTGTCGCTCACGGAGAACCAGTACTTGCGCAGCAGCACGCCGTCCTCAACCAGCAACCTCTCGAAGATCGGGCACTGGTGAAGGAACCGCCCGTACTCCTCCTTCGTGCAGAACCCCATGACGTGCTCGACGCCCGCCCGGTTGTACCAGCTGCGGTCGAACAGGGCGATCTCACCCGCGGCCGGCAGATGCACCACGTATCGCTGGAAGTACCACTCGGTACGCTCACGCTCGGTGGGGGTGGGCAAGGCGACGATGCGGGCGACGCGGGGGTTGAGCTTCTCCGTGACCCGCTTGATGGTGCTGCCCTTGCCCGCCGCGTCCCGGCCCTCGAAGACCACCACGAGCCGGACGCCCTCGGCCCGCACCCACTCCTGGAGCTTGACCAGCTCCACCTTGCAGGCGCAGCAGCTCCCGCTCGTAGACCTGGCGCGACAGCCGCTTGGGCTGCCTGTCGTCGCTCGCGGGTTTCCTGCTGTCGGCCATCGCTGCCCCTTCGCCATGAGGAGATCCGGGGTCCACGCTACGGCCTGTCCCCCTCTTGAGCCGTCCGGCACGGAGACGGACACGGGAGCGGGATCAGGATCGGGGGAAACAAGGCCCTCAGCTCACGGGGAACCCCACCGCACCCGCTGTCGCAGGGCCGGACTGGTCATTTACACCCAGGTACGGCTTCCAGGCACAGCATGCCCCGCAACGGTCTCCCCTGCCAGCCGCCCTGACCCGTACGCACTCTGGGTCGGCCGCCTGGAGCCGGGCAGTGTACTGACAGACCGCGTCGCCCACCTGCTGACAGCCCACGGCATCAGGGGCCCTCCCTTGGTCGACAGCGACGACAAGGTCATCGGCGTCATCTCGCACAGTGACCTCACCGCCCGCCTGGCCGATCGCCTGTGTGCCGCCGGGCCTCAAGGCCCGCCGCAGCCGCGCGCCATCCGTTCGCTGGTGCCCACCCGCGACACCACCATGATGGGCACGAGTGTGACCTCCTGCGTCGGCCCGTGCGGCGCTGGGCACACAACGGGCGCCAGACCGAGCGGTCGGCCAGTGGGCCGTCTTCGCCGGTGCGGTCGGGTCGTCCGCGATAAGGCGGGGCGGCACGCGCGGCCGCGCCACAGAGGCGACAAAACCGGCGGTCTGCTCCCACCGCGGGACCTCTCAACAGGAAAGTTTACTAACAGTCTTGACAGCATGTCGGTACATGCTCAACTCTCCGTCTCAACGGAAGTGACAAGGACCCTCAACGGGAGCACCGATGGCGCACGTTCTCAGAAAGCTGGTCGCGGCGACTGCCGCGACCGCATGTATGGGCCTGGGCACAGCCCTCGTGGGCGGCGGCAGCGCCGCGGCGGCCACCACGCCGGCTCATCCCTTCCCGACGCACGTCACGTACAAGACGGGGGTCATGCCGACCGCCTCGGCGTCCACCCGCGACGCCGCCGTCGAGAAGCAGTACAACTCGTGGAAGAGCAACTACCTCGTCCACGGATGCGCGTCGAACGAGTACTACGTGTCCACCAAGGGCGACGGCGACGCCCCCAACAACGGCCCGGTCTCCGAGGGCCAGGGCTACGGCATGAACATCGTGCCCCTCATGGCCGGCTACGACAGCAACGCCCAGACCGAGTTCAACGGCCTGTGGCAGCTCGTCAAGGACCACGAGGACCAGTACGGCCTGATGCAGTGGCAACTCGACGGGAACACCTGCGCATACGCCGACAGCGGCACACCCGACTCCGCCACCGACGGCGACCTCGACATCGGCTACGGCCTGCTCCTGGCCGACAAGCAGTGGGGCGGCTACACCACCGACGCCAAGACCTGGCTCGGCCGGATCTACGCCCACGACGTGGCCTCCGACGGCCACCTCAAATGCGAGGACGACGGGCCCGGCACCGACACCCGGCCCAGCGACATGATGCTGGACCACCTGCGGGCCTTCGCGGCCTACGACACCTCCCACGACTGGGCCAAGGTGGTCAGCCGCACCGAGGCCATCGTCAACGAGTTCACCGGTGCGTACTCGTCCTCGTACGGCCTGCTGTCGGACTTCGTCGTCAAAGCCGACACCACCAGCCCGTCGCCCGCGCCGGCCAACTACCAGGAGAACCAGCCGGACAACATCGTCGGCTACAACTCCATCCGCGTTCCGTGGCACATGGGCACCGACGCTCTGCTCTACGGCAGCAGCACCGCGTCGACGGCGTACAACGACGCCAGGAAGTGGTCGGCGTGCACCAAGGCCGTCTCCGGGGGCGACCCGAAGAAGGTCTATCCGCACCTGAAGCTCAACTGCACCGCGTACACGACCTCCGACGTGTCCGAGGAGGCCGGTGACTCCGTGGGACCGGCCGCGATGGCTGCGGGCGACCAGGCCTGGACCGACGCCATCTGGAACCAGCTCGCCACCAACCCCTTCGGCGACGGCTACTACGGCGAGTCCATCAAGACGCTGGTCTACGTCGTCATGGCCGGCGACTACTGGAACCCGGGTACGACCACGGCCGCGAACGACTTCTCCCTGTCCGCCAGCCCGAATTCGGCCACCGTCGCGCCGGGTGGCTCGGCGTCCGCGACCGTTTCGACCGCCGTCACCTCCGGCAGCGCGCAGACGGTCGGCCTCAGCGCGAGCGGCGCCCCCGCCGGCGTCAGCGTCTCCTTCAGCCCGTCCTCAGTGACCTCCGGAAGCTCCGCGACGATGACGGTGACCCTCTCCACGAGCGCCGCCGCCGGCACCTACCCGATCACTGTCACCGGCACCGCCGCCTCCGGCAGCCACACCGCCCCCTACACCCTGACCGTCTCCTCCTCCGGTGGCGGCGGCTGCACCGCCGCGCAACTGCTGGGCAACCCAGGCTTCGAGAACGGCAGCAGCCCCACGCCGTGGACGCAGTCCTCGACGCTGGACTCCGCACCGGTCAACAACGACACCGCCGACGAGCCCTCGCACTCCGGCAGTTGGGACGCATGGCTCAACGGTGACGGCCAGGCCGACACCGACGTCGTCGAGCAGGCCGTGACCGTCCCCCCCGACTGCACGGCGAACCTGTCCTTCTGGCTCCACACCGACACCACCGAGAACACCACCACCGCAACCCCGGACACCCTCAAGGTCCAACTGCTCACCGGCAGCGGCAGCTTCCTCACCACGCTCGCCACCTACTCCAACCTCAACCACAACTCCGGCTACACCCAGCACTCCTTCGACGTCTCCGCTTACGCCGGCCAGACGATCAAAGTGAAGTTCACCGGCACCGAGACCGACGCCAACGGCGGCACCACCTCCTTCCTCCTGGACGACAACGCGCTCAACGTCAGCTGAGCCACACTCCGGACGTGCTCGCCCAGTTGCCGTCCGGCACGGGCTGACCGCCTTCCCACCGCGTCCTGGCGTCCCTTCCCCGTGGTCGAACCGCGGGGAAAGGACGTCGACGCTCACCCCACCGCACCCGAGGCTTTCGGTCACTTGGTGAACATCCTTGAGCGTGGGGTCGGCCCGGCGGGAGAGTTCGGGTTGCCAGCCGAAGGGCCGGCTGCTCAGGGCCGGTGCCCGCTGAGGGGATGTGCCGCGACAACGCCCCCCGGGCGGGCAAGTTCAGGCCCGCAGCGGCGGGGGGAACTCGACGGCTCTCGGCATGCGTGGGTAGACGACGTGACGCACCGCGAGGGGGCGGGCCCGGGCCTTGTGGGGGCTCCCCCGCAGCCCCTTCACGACAGCCGTCGCCAACGCCACCGCGATCACCGGGAAACCGGCGATGCCCGTCAGTCCGCGGTGACGCCCCAGTAGCCGATATGAGCGGGCTGCCCGTCGTGGTACAGCACGGTGCAGTTCCCACAGGCACGCTTCGGGTAGTCCAGCCGACCGGTCCTCAGGGCATCACGCCACTGCGCCTCCGTGGGCCGGCCGCCGGGGCATCAGGACCGGACCTCCGCATCGGTCAACGGCCGCATAAACGGGCCCCACTGGCTGTGGGTGGCGCCCACCACGCTGATCTGATCCAGCACGGTTGCCGTACCCCCGGTCATGATGTACTCCCGCCACTCCTCGTCCTGCCACAGCTCGTCCATGGTCAGGCCGTCAAAGCCGTGGCTGTGCCGGGCCAGTTCCTCCTCCTGCGCCTGCCGGAACGCCGTCGCGAGATCCTGCTGATAGGGACCTGTCTGGCTCCACCCGTCGCCGCCCACGTCACTGCCCTCCGTTCGAGTTCCTGTTCCGTGGCCGCAGCGTAGGGCCCGGCACCGACAACCGCCCTCGGCCGCTTCTCACTGCCGCCGCACGCACGCCGAAGCACGCGGTCGGCGACTCCGAAGACTCCCGAGACTCCGGAAACGGCTATGGCGGCGCGACTTGGCAGGTGGGGGCCATCTGCCGTGAACTGCGGCGTGAACGATCGCCGCGGCCGGACTGCCGAAGGAGCGGCGGGCGGCGGAAGCTCGCGCCATAGCCTCGACCCGCTCGTGGAGGCGTGAGGACGCGACCCAGCCTCTGGCGATCACCGCGGCGGCGACGAACGCTCAAGGCCGCCATA
Organism: Streptomyces sp. NPDC051976; assembly: GCF_040680795.1. Classification (NCBI taxonomy): domain Bacteria; kingdom Bacillati; phylum Actinomycetota; class Actinomycetes; order Kitasatosporales; family Streptomycetaceae; genus Streptomyces; species Streptomyces sp. NPDC051976. Next base: position 25,892 of record NZ_JBFAXL010000050.1, on the reverse strand, counting down.
ACGAGGCCATCTCCACGTACGACGAGCTACTACCCACCTTCACCACCGTCTTCGGCGCCGAACACCCGCAAACCCTCGTCCTGCGTTCGAACCGCGCCCAGACGCTCATCGCGCTCTCCCGGTACACCGAATGCGAGGCAGAGCGCGCGGCCGGGGCCCACACCGCGGCCCGCCACAAAGAGGAGGCGTTGCAGCGCATCGCAGCCGTCGCCAGCAACCGCCTGATCTACGCCCTCAACGCCTCAACGGCCAGCCTCGCCCCGGCGTCCTGGCAGCCCTGGGCCAGCGGATCGCGATCAGCTACCAGATGCCCACCATGACGAAGGAGGTGCCGGCCGGCTACATGAAGCAACACCTGACGATCGCCAGCCGGTCGGACCCGCTGTTCTCCGACGACGCCGTCGACCTGATCCACCTCACCAGCCGCGGCCTGCCCCCCTCGGTCAACAACATCGCTCTGCAGTCCCTCATCGCCGCGTTCGCCGACGAGAAGAACATCGTCGACGAATCCTCCACCCGCCTCGCCATCACCGAGACACACCCGACAGAGTGATCGCCTCGCGCCAGGCGGCCCTGCCTACCCGTTCACATGTCTCGCGACGTCATAGTTCGCGATCCTCCCCGCGAGCTGTCGCGGACTGACTCCATACACGTTCGCCCGATCTGGGTCGGAGTAGTGCGTCGCGCTGTTCGGCGGCAGGTCGTGCGGGAGGTAGGCCCACTGGCAGCCGTCCGGCCCTGGTAGAGGATGGCGTTCACGATCTCCCGCATCGCATAGGCACCCTGGCGACCGCTGATCGAGCGATGCCGGTCCTTCCATGCCGTGATCACCGGTTCGATCAACGACCACTGCTCGCCGGATAAGACAACGTTTCTTATGGAGGCGTTGCTCTCTTCACTCCTCCGCGCGCGAGGGGCGGGTGCCCTGAACTGGGTCAGAGAGTCATGAAGGGCGAGTGCTCGATAAGCAGGAGCCTGCGCAAGGACATGCGGATGCGCAACAGCACGCGGCGACGCGGCGACGCGGGTACAGACACGACTCCCCCAGGGGCGGTAAGGTACGCCTTGTTGCGTACCTCCGACAAGGTACGCACTGGCGCGTACCTTGTCGAGGGGTGAAGTGATGGTGGACAGCGAGTTGGTGCACCCTCGCGCTGACGATTTGGAGGTGGGGCCCATCCTTTTGGCGCTGGCTGACGCGAACCGGCGACGAGTCGTGGCTGAACTGGCCGAACGGCCAGATGAAGAGCGGCTGTGCGCTTCCTTCGACCTGCCAGTAGGCAAGTCGAGCCGAACACGTCACTGGCGAGTACTGCGTGAGGCAGGGCTGGTGTATCAGCGCGACGCCGGGAACGGTCTGTACATGCGCCTCCGTAAGGAGGACTTGGACCGCCGATTCCCCGGACTGATTCAGGCCGTGATCGCCGCAAGCTGAATAAGCGATGACCTGCGTCAACAGGTAGTCAGACGGCGATAGTCTGCTGCGCCGGCAGCTCACCGACCGCACGGGCGTCGTACGCACGCTGCCCACGCAATCCCGCATCGGAGCCCCCACACACCCGCTGGCGTCCGACCTCACGTCCTCCTCGGTCTGCTGATCGTCTCCCGCGCCGGGAACCCGGTCGGCATCGGCTGCCCCGCCGCAGGGGGCGCGCTGCCTCCTCCTGATGACCGAGCCTCACCATCATGTTCGGGTCGCCGTCGCTGACCGCCTTAGGTGACCCGTCAACCGTTTGCTCAGACGGGAAGTTCGGTGACGCTGACGGCGAAGTCCAAGTTCCCCACCCCGTGGTTGGCGAGGCCTACCGTGAGCACGCCCGCTCCTTCCAGCGGGCGCAGCCCGAGGCTCTCGATGAACGCCTCCACACTTGCCTTGGCCTGCGCATTGTCGGCAGCGATGAAGGCGTCGGGCCGACCCTTCTCCAGGACATAGCGGAAGACGGTGTTGAACGCCTTCACCACGCTGGCGCTGGCCGGGGCCGCTTTGGCGACTTCCTGCGCGATCGAGGTCTCCTCGCGGTGCGCCAGCCCGTCGAACGTGGAGTTGAAGGGATTGCTGATGTCGACGATGGCCTCGTTCGCGAGAGTGTCACCGTAGTGGGCGACGGCCGGCACGACACCGTTGTACAACAGGGCCACGATGACGATGTCCCCGGCCGGGGCGGTGCCCCATTCTCCGGTCGTGGCGCCGTCGCCGAGATCTTTGGCCAGGTCGGCGGCCTTGGACTGATCGCGGCCCATGACCTCGACGGTGTTGCCGCCCGCTATTGCCCGCGCGCCGATGGTGCGGGCCATGTTCCCGGTGCCGATGATGCTGATGCTGCTCATGAGATGTCCTGCCCTGGTTGTGTGCTGTCCGGTTCAGATAGCCGTGGTGCCGCCGTCGGCGACGAGTTCCATGCCGTTGACGTAGCTGGAGTCGTCGGAGGCGAGGAAGAGGGCGGCGGTGGCGATCTCGTCGGGGCGGCCCATCTGGCCGCGGGGGATGAGGGACTCGAACTGGCGCCTGGTGGCCTCGTCGAAGAGTTCTTCCTGCTTGGCGGTGGCGACCTGGCCGGGGGTCAGGACGTTGACGCGGAGGCGGCGTTCCTTGAGCTCGTTGAGCCAGATGCGGGCCCATGCCTGCTGGACGGCCTTGCTGCCCGCGTAGACGCTCCAGCCGGGGAAGGCGCCGAGGGAGGCATTGGAGCCGGTCATGAGGATGGAGCCGCCGTCGTTGAAGAGCGGGAGGGCCTTCTGGACGGTGAACAGGGTGCCGCGGGCGTTGAGCCCGAACCAGGTGTCGAACTGGGCCTCGGTGATCTCGCCGAGCGGGGCGGGCTCGCCCCCGCCGGCACTGGCCCACAGCACGTCGAGGCTGCCCTTCTCCCGCTTGACGGTGTCGTACAGGCGGTCCAGGTCGTCCAGGTCGGCGGCGTCGCCCTGGACGCCGGTGACGTTGCGGCCGATCTGCTTCACGGCCTCGTCCAGGGCGTCCTGGCGGCGGCCGGTGATGAAGACGTGCGCTCAACGACGCGCGAGGACTCCGCTGCCCGGCGCGGCGAGTCCACGAACTCTCGCCGGACAGGCCACCATGAGAACCCCTTCGGACATTTCGCTCCAACACGCGGACAGAGGGGTCAACCAGGGCGAGACGAGATGCGGTGGAGGTGCGCAGTGGGACGGTGGCGGCCCCTGATGGTACTGGGCTCGGCACAGTTCCTGATGGTGCTCGACACCTCGGTGATGAACGTGTCGATCAGCCAGCTGGTGAAGGACTTCGACACCGAGGTCACCGCGATCCAGGGCGTCATCACCCTGTACACCCTGGTGATGGCGGCGTTCATGATCACCGGGGGCAAACTCGGCGACATGCTCGGCCGCCGCCGCATGTTCGGCATCGGCCTGACCATCTACGGCGTCGGCTCGGGACTCACCGCTCTCGCACCGGTCCTGTGGGTGCTCACTTTGGGCTGGTCGATCATCGAGGGGCTGGGCGCCGCCCTGGTGCTGCCCGCCCTCGCCGCCCTGGTCGGCAGCGCCTACCAGGGCCGTGACCGGGCCGTGGCCTACGGCGTCATCGGCGGCCTGGCCGGCGCGGGCATCGCCGTCGGCCCGTTGCTGGGCGGCTGGCTGACCACGTACGCGACCTGGCGGCTGGTGTTCGCCGGCGAGGTCGTCCTCGTCGTCGCCATGCTGGCCCTGCTGCACTGGATCGCCGAGGACCCGCCGCGCGCCGAGAAGCGGGAACGCCTCGACATCGTGGGCACCGCGCTGTCCGTGGCCGGTCTGGCCTTGATCGTCCTCGGTGTCCTGCAGAGCAGTTCCTGGGGGTGGCTGCGTCCCAACAACCCTCCCTTCACCATCCTCGGCTTCTCCCCGACGGTCTTCGTGATCGCCTTGGGCGGCGTGCTGCTGGGTTTCCTGCGCGCCTGGGAGAACAAGCTCTGGGAACGCCGTGGCACCCGCGAGCGCGACCCGGCGCCACTGATCCGGTTCTCGTTGTTCGGCATCCCGTCGCTGCGGTCCGGCCTGACGATGCTGCTCAGCCAGAACCTCATCCTGCTCGGACTGTTCTTCGTCATCCCCCTCTACCTCCAGGTCGTGCAGGGGCTCGACGCTTTCGAGACCGGGCTGCGGCTCCTGCCCGTCTCCATCACGATGCTGCTGTCCGCGATGAGCGGCCCGTTCCTCGGCCGCTTCATGAGCCCCCGCACCGTCGTGCGGATCGCACTGCTCGTGCTGCTCGGCGCGATCGTGTGGCTGCTCGGCACGATCGAGCCGCACATCGACGATCTGTCCTTCGGTTTCGCCATGGCGGTCCTCGGGCTCGGGATGGGACTGCTCGCCTCACAGCTCGGCAACGTCGTCCAGTCCAGCGTCGGCGACAGCGAACGCAGTGAGGTCGGCGGGTTGCAGTACACCGCCCAGAACCTCGGCTCGTCCCTGGGCACCGCCCTCATCGGCTCCATCCTCATTAGCGCCCTGGTGACCGCCTTCACCACCGAGATCGAGGACAACCCGAAGATCTCGGCCGCGACCCGCGAGGAGGCCGGCACCCGGATGGAAGCCGGTGTCAGCTTCGTCAGCGCCGACGAGGTACGCACCGGCGCGCAGAAGGCAGGACTGCCGCCCGGCGAAGTGGACGCCGTCGTGGACTCCTACACCCAGGCCCAGCTCGACGCGCTCAAAGCCGCGATCCTCGCCGCAGGCGGCATCACCCTCGCCAGCCTCGCCTTCACCCGCAAACTGCCCGCCGACCGGCTCACGGACAAGCAGCCGTGAACCACGGGGTACCCAGGGAGCAGCGGGCCCTTCGTGGGCCCGCCGCTCCCTGGGTGCGTACCGTGTGCGTTCAGTGCAGGATCTTCTCCTTGGCCCGTGCGTAGTCAGCTTCCGTGATGTCCCCGTGCGCCTTGAGGTCGGCCAGCTTCGCCAGATCGTCGATATCCGCGGAGGTCGTCGCGGTGGTGGAACCCGTCGTCGTCCGTCGCAGCTCCGCATCCCGTTCGGCATCACGTGCGCTCATCCTGTCGCCGTGGGCGAGGATGTACATGAAGACGCCGAGGAACGGCAGGATCAGTACGCAGAGCAGCCATCCCGTCTTGGCCAGCCCTCCCATGGCGTGATTGCGGAAGATGTCGGCGATGACCCGGACCAGCAGGATGAACCACATCACCGCGACGGTGACGAACAGCACTGTCCAGAAAATGCCGAGAACGGGGTAGTCGTAGGCCAAATACATGATTCTCCTCCTGTCGGTCCATGCATCCTCAGCGTCTGCCGTGATACCGCTCCGCGCCTCACCCGAATCGGGTGGAAATCATCGTCGGAGAGAAATACCCGAGTATTTCCGATCCGCGGGCGCGAGAGCGTTTCAGGGCCATTCCGGCAAGCGGCGCATCTCGACGATGCGCAGCCCCAGGTCCTCGAAACGGAGCAGTAGCGCGTACAGGTGTGCGCCGTCGGCCACCGGGCCGAACAGCAGCGTTTGGGAGGCGATGGACTGCTGGTGCAGCTCGGGGAAAGATCCTGCCGTCGCGTCGGACAAACGGCCGGCTATCCGAAACTCGTAGCGCATGATGCGCCCCCTTGAATTTCCCTCACCGCCCACAGTGACGTGGTTGCGGCGGGAGCGCGACACCCGCTACGGGTGACTGACGAAGAGGCCTCACGGGCAGTGGGCGCCATTGCGTCGCAGGGCCTGAAGGCCGTTCGGCCCCGCGTACGGGACCGAACGGACGTAGCCGTACCCGAGCCCGGCCCACGAAGCTGGCCGGGAGGGGGGAAAGCAGGGAGAGCCGGGGCTCCGAAACGTGGCGCCCTGGAGCATCCCCCCGACCACTGGTGAGTGCCATGGTTGCAAAAAGCCGAGCGAGCGCGGCGCTCGACAGCCCTGCCGTCCCCGAGGAGTACGGCGAGGGTGTCGATCAGCCCTCCGGCCCCGGCGGCTCCTCCCGGCCGCATGATCCCCTCTTCGCTGCCCGCTTCCTTCCCCCGCGGCTTCCGCGATTCCTTGTGCGGCGCGAGCGGCTGCTGGACCGGATCACCGCCGGCAGCCGTAGCCCACTCACCCTCATCGTGGGCCCTGCCGGCGCCGGCAAGACCGTGCTGGCCTCGCAGTGGGCCACCGAGCAGGCGCGGCGGGACAAGGTCGTCTGGCTCACCATCGAGCCCACCGACACCTCGGGGACCTTCTGGTCCTACGTCCTGGAAGCGCTCCGCAGACACCCCATCCCGCTGCCGGACGACCTGGTCGCACCGGTGTCCGAGACCGCCGACCACGCCATGGTGGCCCGCCTCGCCGCGGCGCTGGCCGATCTGTCCGCGCCGGTCACGCTCGTGCTCGACCAGTTCGATGCCATCAAGGCGCGGCGCGAAGCCGCAGACCAGATGCACTTCGTGCTCCGTCACGCCGCACCGCGCCTCAGGGTCGTCCTGACCACCAGATACGACCCGCCTCTGCCCCTCCATCGGTACCGAGCCGCGGGAGAGATCTCAGAGATCCGCAACAGCGACCTGGTCTTCGACGCCCCGGCGGCATCCGTACTCCTCAACCGGCACGGTCTGCATCCGGCACCGGCGGACCTCCAGGCACTCCTGGAGCGTACGGCGGGCTGGGCCGCGGGCTTGCGGCTGAGCGCCCTGGCCATGCAGCGCAGCGACGACCCCGCGGCCTTCATCCAGCAGTTCGCCACGGACCGCACCTCCATCGCCGACTACCTCCTGACCGAGGTACTCGACGCCCAGCCGGAAGCCTCCCGGGACCTTCTGCTGCGCGTCAGCGTCCTTGCCCGCGTCACGCCAGACCTGGCGAACACGCTCACCGGCCGCGACGACGCCGAATGGATCCTGGCGAGCCTGGAGCGGGCCAACGCCTTCGTCGAACCCCTCGGCACGACCCGCTGGTACCGGCTGCACCCCCTGTTCGCCGAGGTGCTGCGCGCCCATCTGCGGCAACGCATGCCCGGGGTCGAACCCGAACTGCACCGTCGCGCCGCCCACTGGCTCGCTGCCGACGGGCAGTGCGCGGATGCCGCCGAGCAGGCCGCCAGGGCCGGGGACTGGGCATACGCCGCGGAGATCATCATCGACGACCTCGCCATCGGTTCGCTGCTCACCGGGCCGGCCGCGCCCCGTCTGCGCGGCGCCTTCGCCACCATGCCGACGGATCTCCCCGGCACGGCACCGGCCCTGGTCACGGCCGCATTGTGCCTGGCCGGCGGGGACGGCGACGGCTGCGCCACCGCACTGCGACGGGCCGACGTGTGCCTGGCGGAGGAGGGACCGACCGCCACCAGGAAGACGTTCTGCCGCGCCTTCCTCGGCACACTCTGCACTGCTCCCACCGGCGACGTCCTCGGCGCAGTTGCGACCGGTGGCACCGCCGGCGGGCCTCCGCGCCCCGGGCCCGTCCCGTCGCTGCCGGGCCGCACCCCGGAGTTCCGAGCCGTCCTCGGCTCACGGCTGGAACCAGCCTGCGCCGACACCGAGCAGGCAGCACCGACCGTGGCGCGCACCGCCGGATCCGGGCGCCCGGCACAGCGAGCCGACGGGATCACCGCGAGGCTGGCCGTCGCCGAATCGGCGGTGTGCCTGGCACGCCGGGACCTGTCGGCAGCCGTGGCGGTCCTGGTGGGACAGCCGGGCGGCGGAGCCGAGCGCGACGTCGCGCTGGCCCGGGCCCTGATCGCCGCCGGGCAACGCGGCCGCGCCGTGGACATCCTCGTCCGGGTGCCGCTCGCTCCACTCAACCCCGCGATGACCCGCTCGCAGGCGCGTCTGGTGCGCGCGCAGGCCGCGGCCCGGCGCCACGGCGGGGACGACGCCCGCCGCCTGCTCTGCCAGGCGCTGCAGCAGACCCGCCCGCAGGACATCGCCCCGTTGTGCGACGCCGACGAGGACTCTCCACCGCCGCCCGCACGCGCCGTCACCCGAGAGTTGTCGCCGCGCCGGGCATGCGTCGAGCCGTCCTCCGCCCGAACGCCGCAACCGCTGCTGCCCGCCCTCCTGGAACCGCTCAGCGGAAGGGAATGTGACGTGCTGCGCCAGGCCGCCCAGATGCAGTCCAACGCGGAGATCGCCACCGAACTCCACGTCTCGGTGAACACCGTGAAGTCCCATCTCAAGAGTGCCAACAGAAAGCTGTGCGTGAACCGCCGGCGGGACGCGGTACGGCGCGCGCGCCAGCTGAAGCTGGTGTGACCACGAGGTGTCACCTGCCGCCGATCGGCGGCAGGTGATCTCCGCCCTGCGCGCCGGACCCGCTGGGGTACGGCGCCGGCCGTATAACGGTGGCAAGTCGCCTGATCCGCCAGGCGGCTCCGGAGCCCCTGATCGCCGACGGCGTTCGAGGGGAGGACTGTCGCCGGACCGACACCGCACCAACGGAGGGCCTCCGCCATGAGCGCCGACTCAGCGCCCTCGCTCGCGGATCTGGAACCCCGGAGGCGCCGCCGGCTGCTGCTCGCCACGCTGGCCCGGTCCGTGGTCACCCCCGCGATTCTGCTGGTGCTCTACTACACGCTCCCCCTCGACCAGCCTCTCGACGGATCGCACGCCGTATGGTTCGTGCTCGGTTTCGTGGTGTTCGCCGCGGCAGTCTCCTGGCAGGTCCACTCGATCACCCACTCCGTACAGCCGCAGCTGCGCGCGATCGAGGCGCTGGCCGTGGTGGTGCCGGTGTTCCTGCTGATGTTCGCGGGAGCGTACTACCTGCTGAGCGCGGGTCAGCCGGATGCCTTCCCCGAGTCCCTCGGCCGCACGGACGCGCTCTACTTCACGGTCACGGTGTTCGCCACGGTCGGGTTCGGGGACATCGCCCCCACGACCGAAACCTCCAGGGTCCTGGTCATGTTCCAGATGATCGGTGACCTGGTCCTGGTGGGACTGGTCGCGAAGCTGATCGTCGGAGCGGTGAACATCGGCATCAGCCGCATCGCGTCGGGCACGACCCCGCCCGGGAAGCACTGAGGCTCCGCCCTCGCTCCCGGGCGCCGATCCGCGCCGACGGAGCCGCGGGCACGCCTCCGCGCCGCTTCCCGTCCCCGCCGCTACGCTGCCTCGGCGCTGACCCGGCCGGCCTTGACCGAGTCCAGCAGCGCCTGGTGGTCGCGTTCGTTCAGATCGGCGTAGCTCTCGGCGAAACGGGCCACGGCCCGGTCGAAGACATCGCCGCGGCCAAGGTAGGCGGCGATGGCGATCCTGTCACCCGATCGTGCGTGAGCCCGCGCGAGCGTTGCGCCGCAGACCTCGCCGAAGGCCGCCATGTTGTGCGGCGCCATCAGCGCCGGTTCCGCGATGCCCTTCCAATCGCGCAGTTGCCGGATGTAGAAGTCGCGTTCCGCACCCTCGGGCGCGTGCACGTGCTCCCAGCCGAGGAAGATGTCGCTGGCCGCCTGCATCAGCCGCTGGCCGGCGACGACACGCTCTCCCTGCGTGGCGTATTCGCTGGCACCGGCGTAGGGGGCGAGCACCGACTCGTCGGCCTCCTTGGCCTGCAGGAACAGCGGGTCCCGGCCATCCCGGCCGACGAGCAGGACGATCCAGCAGCGGGTCCCCACGCTGCCGACGCCCACCACCTTGCGCGCCATGTCGACCATGTTGTACTGCCGCAACAGGTGCTGGCGGTCGCTCTGAAGGGTGCGCCCGTACCGCGCCACCACGGTGCGGATCAACTCCTCCACCTGGTCCCGGCCGAGACCGGGCATGAGGTCGGCGATCCGCACGACGGCGGGTGGGGTGGACGTGATGCGCCGCTGCCCGTCGACCATCTCGGTGAGCTTTTCGAACGCCTGGAGGCTGTCCCTGGTGCGGGCCTTGGCCATCGTTCGGGCCATCCTCTTGCGTTCCCGCCGGTTCAGACGCGTGGCCGCCAGCGCTTCCAGCTGTTGGGCGTCGGCCTTGGCGTACCACACATCGAGGGTGCGCATGCCGGCGAAGTGGCGCATCCGCTCGCGGTAGGAGCGAACGGCGGTCCTGACGATCGTGCCGCGCTCCTCATCGGTGAAGCCGTTCTCCCGGGCCGCGATGACCAGACTGGTCGCCAGCCGCTTGACGTCCCATTCCCACGGCCCGGGCAGCGTCTCGTCGAAGTCGTTGATGTCGAAGACCAGGTTGCGCTCCGGCGAGGCCAACAGCCGGAAATTGAGCATGTGCGCGTCCCCGCACAGTTGGACACGGATTCCCGAGTCGGCGGTGGTCGCCAGGTCCCCGGCCATGATCGCGGCTGCGCCACGGTAGAAGCGGAACGGCGACTCCGACATCCGCCCGTAGCGGATCGGTACCAGCTCCGGGACCCGTGTCGCCGACTGCTTCTCGATGGTGGCCACGGGACTCGTCCGGAGCGCGGACGGCTCGAACTCACCGTGGCCTGACCGGGGCGTGCGCGTTCGAGCCGCCTTTCCACGGGCCGCCCGCTGCTGGGGGGACAGCCACTGCTGCTCCGATGAGTTCTCCGGGCGCGTGGTCATGTCGCAACCTCCTCACGAGGCACCCCGGCACTGGTCCCCGGGCACCTCCCCCAGTCTCACAGCCGAAGCCGCCGTGTGCGTCACCCGTACAGGGTGACTCCTCGCCCGACATGCCCCGAAGCCGTTCAGACCCGTTCAGACCCGTCCAGCGCAGCTCCCCGGAACCACTATGTCGAGACCCCGGTACGGACTTGGGCAGGCGACGGCCTGGACAGGTTCCTCTCCACACTGGCCGAGCACTTCCGGGGTTGGCAGGGAGCACGCACCTGCCCCTCACTGGACTACGACCTCACAATCTCGGCGGAACACCAGTGGGGCGGCCACGTCCATTTGACCTGCGGCATTCACGATCGGCCCCCGTTCCAGGAGGGCACTTCGAGACCACCACCGTGCACGCCGGGCGGCGAGAGATGGGAAACCTCGCCGCCGAGGTCCAAACCTTCCTCACGAGCGTGACGACGTAATGGAGCCCCATCCCGATGGCCACCACCACGTGAGACCACGTCTCACCCGGATGCCCGGCCAGCTCGACCACTGCCCGCAGCAGGGCCGGCCCTACGAGGATCGTCTGAGCTCCGTTTGCGAAGTGGTGTGTCAGTGGGTCCCGGCAGGATGAAGGGGAGGGCCAGCGAAGGACACGGGCCGCAACACGAGGGGGCAGGGATGAGGACGCCGGTCAGCGGAGAGGTGTTCGTGCACTACGGGCAGCTCTATGTGGAGAGCGACGCGGAAGCGTACGGCGACCTCCAGGAGGCGTTCGCGGGCCAGCAAGTCGGGCTGTGCGGCGGCGCGGAGCCGGGCTTCCTGTTCCTGCTCACCGGACTCCACACCGGCTCCGTGGGATTCTCCGCCGAGATCTACGACCGTCTGGACGGGCCGCCGCCTGTGGACCTGTCCTGGGAGGAGGTCGTGGAAGTCCCCTTCCGTCCGCTGACGGAGCGGACCGTGGTGTCGCAGTGGGCCGGCGAACGGGTCTGGGACCTGGACCTGACCGTCGACGACTACCGCGTCCGCTATAGCGGCACCGGAATGCAAGCCGGACAAGACCACGACACGCGGTGCACAGGCGAACCCTCCCTGGACCGCTACCTGCTGCAATTTTGGCCCAGCGCGCCGCACCCAGCCGAACTGGTCAAGCAAACCAGTGCAATCGCCGCCTATTGGCACACTTACGCCCGCGAACTCCCGCCTCCAACAGGGTAGGAGGGCAGCCGGGGAAAGACTGACGACGAACTCCATCAGGCATCCCCGAACCCGTCCGGCGTGACCAGCTCCCGGATCGACCCGAATCCACGCCGGGTGCCGGTGTGAGGTCTCAGGAATCCCTTGACGGTTTGTGCTCAGGGCATGGGTGACACGTTCGACTGAAGGTCTGCCCGCCCACCGCTGGCTGCTCGCCTCCGTTGCACTAGGCTCATAGATCCGAGCTATGCCGGGGACCGGCAGCTCGCATTCACAGTTCACAGCTGGTTTGGTCATGCTTCATGGGGACTTGAGCAGCGTCATAGACCAAAGTCTGCACAACCCCTGGACGCGCCACCGTGCAGCGTCTATAAATTCATCCGATGTACCCGTGTGGCGTTGAGCCTGGAACGCAACGCGTCCGAGACGTCCACGGGTTGACGACCTTCACGCCCCCCGTATCGACTCGCCCCCACTCGAGGAGCCACACCATGTCTTCCGCCCCCCTGAGCAGGCGGTCCCTGGTCAAGGCTGTCGCGCTCGCAGGCGGCTCTGTGGCCTTCGGGCTGCCGCTGGCCCTGCTGCCCGCCACCGCTGAGGCGTACCCCGTTCCGTCCAAGATGGACTGGTGGTACCAGGCGCGGTTCGGGATGTTCATCCACTTCGGGTCGTACTCCTACCTCGGCCACGGTGAATGGGCCTTCACCACCGAGAACTGGTCCAAGGCCAACTACCAGACCCAGGTGTCCGCCCACTTCAACCCCACCGCGTTCAACGCCGCCACCATCGCCCAACTGGCCGCGGACGCCGGCATGAAATACCTGGTGATCACCGCCAAGCACCATGAGGGCTTCGCCATGTGGGACTCCAACGTCCCCAGCTTCACCGACACCACCGGCACCAAGCTGTACAACCTGCACGACTACGCCGGAGTCCAGGGCGACCTGCTGGGCTCGCTCAAGACCGAGTGCGAGGCGCGGGGCGTCAAGTTCGGGCTCTACTACTCGATCCTGGACTGGAACCACCCCTCCCAGACCGACCGCGGAGGTCTCACCACGATGGCCTCGCAGGCCGCCCGCACCGGCTACATCGCCGACATGAAGGCCCAACTGCAGGAGTTGCTGGACCGCTACGACCCGGCGCTCCTGTGGTTCGACGGCGACTGGTTCGGCGAGCCCTCCAGCCCCACGCTGCAGGACTGGTGGCTCAAGTCGGACGGTATCGACCTCTACAACTGGTTGATCGCCCGCAAGCCCGGCCTGGTGGTCAACGAACGAGTCAAGCGGGACCTCGGCCTGGGCGACTACGCAGTCGCGGAGTTCGGCGTCCCCAGCGCGCCACTGGACCGGCAATGGGAGCGGTGCGACACCATGAACGGCGCCTGGGGCTACAACTCGGGCGCGGAGAACTCCTACCGGCCCGTCAGTGACTTCGTCCAGGAACTCGTCACGTGCGTCTCCCGAGACGGCAACCTCCTGCTGAACATCGGCCCCAAGGGCGACGGCTCGGTGACCGCCGGATCCGTGAACATTCTGCGCGGCCTGGCCTCCTGGATGTCGACGTACGGCGACAGCGTCCACGGAGCCACGGCAAGCCCCTTCGCCACGGACCCCACCTGGGGCAGAGCCACCAAGAAGGACGGCAAGCTGTACGCCCACGTCTTCACCTGGCCCGCCAACGGCGTACTGCAGATACCGGCGATCACCAACACGATCAGCCGCGTCTACCTGATGAACAACCCCTCGGCCTCGCTCGGCTATACCGTCAGCGGCGGTCAGATCAACGTCACCGTGCCGGCCACCGCACCGGACACCAGTGACTCCGTGGTCTGCGTCGAGGTCAGCGGCGTCCCCACGTCTACCGGCGGGGCACGGGTGACGGTGTTCCAGGACACGGGTTACTCCGCAGCCAGCGCGGTCCTCCCGCTGGGCGGCTACACCTCCTCCCAACTGTCGGCCGCGGGGGTCGGGCCCGCGGCCATCTCCTCCCTGATGGTGCCCCAGGGCTACCAGGTGACGGGCTACTCCGGCGACAACTTCACCGGCACGGCCTGGACGTTCACCGCCGACAACCCCGACCTGCGCGCGACCGGCAACAACGACGCCATCGCCTCCCTGAAGGTCACGTTCAACCCGGCCTCGTACTTCCGGCTGATCAACGTCACGGACGGTCTGGCCCTGGACAGCGGCGGCAACGTCGCCAGCGGCTCGAACCTCAAGCAATGGACACCGGTCGACAGCACCAACCTCCAGTGGCAGGCCGTCGACCTCGGCAACGGCTACTACCGCCTGGTCAACCGAACCAACGGCATGGTCGCCGACGGCTGGGGCTCGACCACCAACGGCGCTCCGGCCCAGCAAGCGGCCTGGAACGGCGGCCCCCACCAGCAGTGGCAGATCACCGACCGCGGCAACGGCCAGTACTCGATCGCCAACCGCACCACGGGACTGGTCCTCGACGGCGGCGGCCAGGTCCCCTCCGGGTCCGTGACCAAGCAGTGGACCTGGGTGAACAGCACCAACCTGCTGTGGACGTTCCAGCCCACCTCCTGACCTCCACCACCCCGGCTGCGGCACCGAAGTCGCCCGTGTGTCCGCCTGCCTGCCTGAGCCAGCGGCAGACTCTGCGGACGGTGCGCAGGCGGCCACCGTGGGTGCCTCGGCTTCGGGCGGCAGGGGGTGTCGTCCGCGACGGCGCTGGTTGGTCTCAGGTGTCGTGAAGCTGTGGAGGAGAAGGGAGCAGGGCGGTCCCTGACTCCTGCCCCCGGTACGGGGCGGAGTACTTCACGGCGCTGCTCTCGCCCCCACCACACGGTGTGGGGCGAGAGCGGGACGGGGTGTGCGAGCGACAGGGGCGCTGAGGGGTCGCGCTCAGCAGGGGACGTCGAAGCCGTTGTGCGGGTTGCCGGTGGAGAAGTCGTGTCCGTTGCCGTTCTCCACACGCGGGCCGCAGGTGGTGTAACTGGCTCCCGCGTCCTCGTGGATCACCATGGAGAGCTGCACGGACGGCCAGAAGCCCTTCGGGGCCGGGTAGGGCGCTCCCGAGGGATCCTTGTCGATCGTGACGATCTGGGAGGTGTCATATTGGCCGGTGGCCCGGTGGTCGAAGCTCACGTAACCGAAGGACCTGTCGGTCTGGTCGGTCAGGTAGACCCGGCCCTTGACCTCCAGGTAGTTCTGCTGGGCGATGTCCTTGACGTTGTTCCAGTGGATCTCGGCGTACACGCCGCGGCAGTCAGCGAAGTAGCCGAGGTAAAGCTGCCCCACCGTGCCGGTGCCGTCCCACATGCTGTCGTGGTGGATCGGCGTCGGGGTGCTCGCGAGGATCGGCTTGGTGGTCGCACCGCAGCCCTGGGCGGGTACCGCGTCGGCGGTGCCGCCGCCGAGGATCCCCAGACTGGCGGCGAGGACGAAGGCGGTTGCGGCATAGGTGGCTTTGCTGCCGAGGGCGCGAAGGCGCATGAGGGTGGTTCCCTACTCTGGTGTGGGCTGCTGGTGTACCGGCCGGCGAGGGTGTCAGGTGACGCCGGCCGTTTTTGGATCCTGCCGTGGCTGAGCTGCAAGGCGCAGACGACCACGGCTGGGGGGCGAGTCGAAGGTAAATTCACCAGTCCTTCGGCCGTCCTTGGTTCGTCCTAGCGCCAGGCCACCTGGGTGCTGGCGGCGCAGCGTCACCACCTGTGAAACCCGCAGGCTCCGGAAGCTCGGACGGTGTCGCATCAACAGACAGGTGGTTGCTTGACGCCTAACGCTCCGTGTCCGGACGCGTCGGCCTGCACGTGGGTGCGGGGGGATCAGCGCGGCCGTCCCAGGGCGCTCGTCGGGGCCTCCAGCCACGGCGGCAAAGAGCAGGTCGGAGCAGTCGCTCCGCTCGAACGCCGACTGGTACACCGCCCACCGCTCGTGCTGGTCGCTCGTGTGGTCGATCGTCGTGCCGGTACGCCTGGCCAGCTCCGTGACGGTGTCGGCAAGGCGAGGCGAGGCGTCCGCTCATTCCCCCACCTCTGCTGCCGGCCCCGTGCTCACGAACTGCTTCGCTGCCTCGATGGCTTCCCTGTGGAGTTGCTCGACGGAGACTCCCCAGCTCTCCTCCAAGCTGTCCAGGTTTTGCGCGCAGTGGACGAGCGGTTCCAGCTCTTGGGGATAGTCGAGGTCGTAGGCGATGTCTGCCCTGATGTGGTGGGTGCCGACGGCGGGATCCAGGGATCCGTCGGCGATCTGACCGGCGACCCAAAAGGCCATCGCCCACTTCGCGGCCCGAGGGTCAGCGGGCGGGTGGACGTGCAGTCCCAACTCGTCAAGCACCTGGTCGAAGAGTGCCGGAGCCTCGGGCTCTTCCTTCCGGAGGAGACCGGCAAGGATGGCGAGGGAGGGACTCTCAACCCCGGCGATCAAGGCGTCCAGTCCAGCCTGGATGAGCTGGTCCGACCCGACGTGCCTACCGAATGCCCTCGCGTGCGCGATGTGGCTGAGGTTTTTGAGAGCTTGGTCGTGTGGGGTCATCACAGCCTTCTCGATCGGCGTCTGGGAGAAAGACGTTCACACATTCCCAGGCGGTGCTGCCATCGAGTTCGCGCCCAAGGGGTCAACGCTCCTTGGCGATCGGCACTGCCAGGGATCCGGCGGGAGGCGTCGCGACCACCGCGCGCCACACGTGGGTGGTGGAGGGGCCAGCGGTTCTCGGGACGGCCGGACGGGTGAAGCCGGCCACGGGACGCAACCGGCACGTCGCCGGGGACTGTCCTGCACGACAAGTCCGGTCTGTACCGTCCGAGATCCGAGAGGGACCCACCATGAACCTCCTCTATGCCCCGCACCCGTCGGTCGACGGCGACTACTACCTCGCCCCGCCGGCCCGTCTCCTGACCTCCGCCGACGCGCGCTGGGTCGAACTCCACAGCGCACTCATCTCGGCCGGGGTGCCCCCGCAGCCGAGGGACCGCTCCGCCGTGCACACCCTCGCGCGCGAACTCGACGACGCCACCATCGCCGCAATCGTCTCCTGGATCGACAGCGCGGCCGCCGTGGGTTAACGGACGGGCCCGAGGCATCGAGTTGGTCTGAAGGGCAAGCTCCAACGGCTTCGCTCCACGCCACGATGGCGCGCCCCTCCGGTGGCCCCTCGCACGGCGGCATCGCACACATCCCCCACCCGGCCGGCACCGTGTCGGTCTTTCAGCTCTCCTGCCCGGCCCGGGTCCTGCTGCTGGACACCGAAGTCGCCGAGCTCCAGCTAGGTTGACGGCGTCGCCGCCCGGGCGACAGTGCGCGCGGGACGTGAGGCCCGCGAGGCCCGCCGGGCCCGGGAAGCCGCCGCCGGCCAGCCCACCCCGTTCGAGGAGGGCCTGCTTGCGGCGGTGCCTGTGGGTGAGGCCGTATACCAGCCGGACCCGGCACGGTGGCGTGTGCAGCACTACGCCTGTGCCCCGCGGGCGCGGGCGGGCGTCTATGACATTGCGGTGGCCGACTCGCGGACCTGGCGGGACCTGGCGGGCTGGACTGCCCATCTCGCCGGCCGGCCGGAGGCCACGGGCTTCACCGCGCTGATCGGCGCGGCCGTGCAGCCCGACGCCAACCGGCTGCCAGCGGGTCTGTGCCCGCTGCGCGTCTTCTGACGAGCAATCACCTCCAGCGCGCCGGCCACTACATCCAGGCCGACATCGACGGGTGGTTCGCGCACACCCTGGCAGCATGCCGCGGGCGCTACGCGGACCCGGCGGCCCGGTGGGCCGCCGCCGGTCTCCTGCCGCGCCCGGTGCTCACCCACGCCGCGCTGCTCGCCGCGCTCGCTCGCCTGCAGCCCGGCGCCCGCGTGGACCAGCCGGCGTTCGCGCCTCCGGCTCGCGAACGCCGACCCGGAGGCGGCCGCCGACCTCGCCGCGTTCCTCACTCGCAGCGCGGGATGGGCGGGCACCGTTCGTCCCGCGCGCCCGGCGGCCTCGGGGGATGGACAGATCCTGCGTCAGGACTGTCCTTGTGCGAAAGCCGCGGGCGAGAAGGTGAAGGCCACGTATGTGCGTCCGCCCGCCTCGAAGTGGGCGGCCTCGGCCATCTCGTAGTGACGGTGCACGGCCAGGGAGCGTTGGTTGGCCGTTTCGACGAACGCAACGGCGAGGTCGAAGTCTTCCGCAAGGGCACGGCTGAGTGCTGTGAGCAACCGAGTCAGCACGCCACGCCCTTGGAAACGTTCGTCGACCGCGACGGGGCCGTAAAGGGAGATCCTGCCCAGGTCGCGTCCGTCCGCGGCCTTGGTGACGGCCGCGACGGCCGCCGCAGCCGGGTGTTGTGGCGGAAGCCAGCCCGGCTCGCTCGTGATCGCGAAACCCGGCAAGTTCCCCCGCAGCGTCGGCGACGAAGATGCCTGGGCCATTGTGGAAGCGGTGGAGGAGTTCGTCCGTCAGGTTGCCTTGCACAAAGCCTCTGCGCGCCCGTTCCTCGTCGCCGAGCCCCGCTCCGCGGGCCTTGTCCATCAGGGACAGGATCGCCGCGTGATCCTCCGGACGGGACCTGCGTATGTTGATCGTCATTTGTCGCCTGTTCTGTGTTCGGATCATGTGGTGGGCGGAGGCTGCCGAGCCAGAGGATGGCGCCGCTGAGGTGGAGTCCGGCGAGGCAGCTGTGGGGGGCTTGTCCGATCGGGTGGCCGGGCCTCGCCACGTCTTGAGTTTCTTGATGCACCGCTCGACCGTGTTGCGGTCCTTGTAGAGGGTGGCGTCGGGGGTGATCGGTCGGCCACTGCGTGAGCCCGTTCGTTTGCGGTGGGCGGCCTGGTCGGTTTTCTCGGGGATGACCGCCTTGATGGGGCGTCCGGCAGGTAGACATGGAAACGCCACATCATCCCGTCGAAGCAGTGCCGCGACCGCCCCGGACAACGGCCCGCTCCCCGATCGGATGGAGCGGCTCGACCAACTCCCACTCATCATCGGCCAGATCACCATGCGTCATCGGCTCCGTCGGCTTGCCTACCCGTTGGGGTTGGGCGTGAGGGACCTGTGTCGGCTCTGGTTGCCGGCCCACACCGCTTCCAGGCTCGGTTCGGCCGCCCTACTGGATGTGGTGCTGTACGTGGTGTAGTGGCAGGGGCGGTCGGGACCGTCTGGGCGCCCGGACCCCGTTCCGGATGCCCCGGCCGGTCCCACGGTGTTCTCGCGATCGGTTGTCCCACGGCACCGAGGCCGGCTACCGCCGTACTGGCGGATCAGGGATCAACGATGGTGGGACGAAAAGGGCCGGGACGGTGTCACACGGTGAAGACGCGCTCGACTTCGTCGCGCTGGGTGTGCAGGTCCCAGTAGAGGGGGGCGACCTCCTCGGCCGAGGCCGCCGATACTCCGGGCGGGCCGTCCGTGCCGATCGACACGCCGATGACGACGTGTGCGGCCTGGACGCCGGTGTCGGCCAGTTCCTTGTGCAGGCCGAGTACCCAGTTGCGCAGCGCGGCCTGGGCGGCGTTGAGGTTGCCGAGCATCGGGGTGGGGTCGACCGAGCCGGCGCCGTTGGTGTAGAGCAGGGTGCCCGCGCCGGCCTCGCGCATTGCGGGCAGCACGACCCGTGTGGCGGCGATGGCCCCGTAGAGCAGGAAGTCCATCGCCCACTGCACATCGGACGGGTTGGCCTCGGACGGAGCGGTGAGCGCCGTGGATCCGAGGCTCCCGCCTGGGGAGTACTCCAAAACGTCGATAGCGCCGAAGCGGCTGGCGGCGTCCTTGAGCGCCTGGGTGAGTGCGTGGTGGTCGAGTACGTCTGCGGGGAACACGGCGGCGGTGATGCCTTCGGCGTCGAGCCGGCCAGCCAGGTCGTTGAGCTTGTCGCGGTTGCGGGCGATGAGCGCGACGTCGAAGCCGTGGGAGCCGAAGGTACGGGCGATGGCGAGGCCCATACCGGGGCCGGCTCCGACGATGGCGATGCTGGGCACAGTAGATCCTTTGCTGGGAAGCCGTTGGGAAAGGCGTGGATCAGGCGAGGGTGAGCGCGATCTCACCGAGGGTGTCTGAATCGAACGCGGCGAATGCCTCGCCGGGCTGCTCCGGGTCGTAGGCACGGATCACCGACACCTTGAGGGCCCCTGCGGACTAAGTCGGTTTCCGGGCCCGGCTCGGCGGTGGCGATCACGCGCGGGAGCAGTGCTACGAGCGCATTCCAGGTAGAGGGGGGCGGGCCGGGGGCGGGGCGCCTGCCGTTGCCTGTGCCCTCACCGCCCGTGCTCGTCGACGAAATGGTTGTCGTGGGCTTCGTGCAGCCGGCTCAGGTCACGCTCGTTCACAGTGGCGAGCTGTGCGAAGTACTCCTCTCGCGGTACACCCGGCAAGAGTGCCATCAGGAGGGTGGCAGGTTCCACGCGCTCCTTCCGGAGGGCGTGGACGTCTCCCACCGCGGCATGCGCAGTGTCGCCGGGCCGCAGCGTTCGCCAGGCCCGCCCATCGAAGTAGTCGACTTCACCTTCTTCAACGATGAAGGTCTCGCTGAACGTCGTGTGAAAGTGCGGGGCAGGTCCCCGGCTGGACGGCGACATGCGCCACCGGTAGATGCTCATGATCCCGCTGGTCTTCGCCGGGTCGGCGAGGACTTCGATGGTCGATCCGCCGGCGCCCAGCCGGATCGTCCGCGTCTGTGGGACTCGCTCGGGTTCCTTGGAAAACCGGGCAGTCGACTCCGTGTCGGTCATGAGCCGAGTCTCGGGGCTTCGCCGCCTTGCTCGCGCTCACTTCGGCGGTGGCCTAACAATGGTGCGATGATCCGCTATCACTTGGGTGTTGGCGCTGCGAGCGTGCGGTGGGCGATGTCGCCGATCCACGAAGTGGTCAGCCTTGCCCAGCTCTTGACCGAACCGCAGCGTCACCCGATGTTCCACCCGTGGCTTCGCCGTCGCCACCACCGTCTCTCGCTCCCCGACCTGGGGGCGCTCACCGTCTTCATGGCCGATAGCGCGTATCGACCCGACTTCCTCGACCCGTCGCCGATGTCCAGTGAGCCAACCTTCGAGGAAGGCCTGGACGCCCTCCTCGCCGCGCCGGCGGACCAGACGTACGCCGAGCTGGTTGACGCGACGACGGGGCGCGGGGCAGAGGTGCGCCGCCGACTGCTCGAAGACCCCGACCGAGCCAGGTCCGAGGCCGCCGATGCGCTGCGCCGTCTCTGGAAGGCAGTCGTAGAACCAGAATGGCCGTCCATGCGGCAGGCGTTGCGTGCCGAGATGCTGGATCGGGCCATCCAGGTCAACCGCGAGGGGCTGCGCGCAGTCCTTCCGCGCCTGCACCCTTCCGCTGCGTGCGAAGGCGAGACCATCACCGTGGAGAAGAGCGTCGACATAGACGTCGACTGCCCTGAAGGACTCATTCTCGTACCGTCACTGTTCATCACCGACCGGATCCAGTGCACCACCTCGGACCACTGGATTCCGGCGATCTATTACCCGGCATCTGGGCGGTACCTCTGGACGGCACCTCCCACTCCGAGATCGCTTGACCGTCTTCTGGGGGTGACTCGGTCAAGGATCCTGGCCGCGCTCGCCACTCCGCTGCAGACGACCGTGGTGGCCAGGCTGGTGAGCGTCACCGCCCCGACGGCCAGCGAACACCTGGCAATCCTGCGAGACGCCGGGTTGATCGACAGCAGCCGGGCCGGTCGCACGGCCACGCACGAGCTCACCAAGGCTGGACGCGCCCTACTGGACGCGGCATCGCCGCGGCCATGACAGGTCGGAGAACTGCCGGTAGCCAAGCGCGGCGCCCACCGCAACCACCCCCCTCGGCGGCCCGCACGACCCCATCGCCGACTGCAAGCCGCTGCCGGCGAAGCCCGAACAGATGACCCCAGCCGTCCCAGCCGACCACGGGTGATCTTCACCGAAGACGAAGAAGGCTGGGGCATGAGGGCCTTTCCGTTGGGTGTAGACGTCGTGATCCACACCGAACCGGAAGGCCCTCGCCTGTTCAAGACCCCTCAGCCGAGACCTGAAGCTTCCACCGCCTCAAGCCGTAGGGCCGCCGTGCCGTTGACCGTGACGGAGTCGGTGGCCGCGGTCTGGCCCATCAAATCCGACGGCATCCTCGCCACCCGGGCCGGCAACGTCACCAATGACGACCAGAACCCGCTGACCAACGCGGCGATGAACATCGCGCCCGGCAACAGCGGCAATCTCGCTCTACGAGGACGAGGGCACCGGCACCGCCTACAAGAGCGGCCAGTGGGCCACCGCCCTCAACCTCCCCATCGAGGACGAGGATCTTGACCCCATGTACTACCAGGAGCTGATCGACTCCCCGCGGACCCCCGAGTTCCGTACCACGCCCGCTGCGGTACACGGCGTGCACGCGAATCGGTCGCTCGCGAACTCGGACTTGGACTTGGACTTGAACTTGGAGGACGATGCCGAGGCGGCAGTCGCCGACCCCGAAGGCGTCCTTCGACCGATGTGAGAAGGCCCGACGCTCGGCTCCAGGACCAGATTCACCAGCAGGAAGTCGATGCCGCCCGGGGCCAGCCGACCGGTGACCACGGCGATCCGCCTCGGGCCAGGTCGCTAACACGAGGACGTCCTGGCCCTGCCAGGCTCGGTCGTAGGCACGGTCGTCGACCAGCATCCACCCGAAGAGCAGGCGCAAGTCGTCGATGCCTTGTGCGCGGTCGGCGGCCGAACGCCCTCTTCTGCCGAGGTGCGGGATCTCGGTGGCACGGCCGGGGTCGGCATCCGCAGAGCCCAGCCGCCCTCTTCAAGGCAAATAGATCCCAGGAATCGAGTCACTCAGCTCTGCACTCAAACGCGTCTGTCAGCTGTGATATCGGGCTGGTGTGGCGACTTTCGTCGAGGCCCTAGACAGATCGGGGACTGGTGCCTGTTAATACATCCGATGTTGCTCAGCTGAACACACGCGGTGTTCAAGGCCTGTCATGGCAGCGTGTGCTGTCCTGCGATCCGCCAGGAGAAGACCTTGCCAGAGTCGATCACCCGTCGGCGGGGCGCTCGTCGGCATGGCGGTCCTCACTGCGGGCTTCGCCGTCGCGCCCGGGGCCCGGTATCGAACGGAACCCCTGCTGCCAAGCGCCGTAACGCTTGTGCCGGGCGCCTCACTCAGGGGGTTCAGTTCACCTGGCGGGCCGGCTCAACCAGCAGTTCATGCTGCGGAGCGTCACTTCCTGAGCGCCCCAGCCCGCTCGACCCGCACGTCTCCACGAAGAAGACGCGCACGTCCCCACGCCGAAGAGCCGCACTCCCACCCAGCAAAGAAGGGCCGCACATGCACACCTCCCGAAGACTGTCCGCCAGACTCACGGCCACGGCATCCGCCATCTGTATGGCCGCTGTCGGACTCGCCCTCGTCCCGGCGGGAGACGCCTCGGCCGCGGGCGCGCCGCAGGGCGGTCACGTCTACACCCTGACGGCGGCCAACAGCGGCAAGAACGCCGCAGTGCTGGGGCACTCCCTGGCCAACGGCGCGACGGTCGTGCAGAAGACCGCCTCCGGCGGCCCCGACCAGCTGTGGGAGGCGGTCGACCACGGCGACGGCACCTTCTCGCTGGTCAACATCAACAGCGGCAAGTGCCTGGACGTCCAGAGCGGCTCCGTGACCGCGGGGGCCGCGATCATCCAGTGGCCCTGCACCGGCGCCAGCAACCAAAGCTGGACTGTCAGCGGTTCGCAAATCGTCTCCGCGCGCAGCAGCCTGTGCCTGGACGTCTATGGCGGCTCGACGGCGGATGACGCATCGATCATCCAGTGGACCTGCAAGAACTCGACCAACCAGCAGTGGAGCCTGACCGAGCGCCTGCGCTCGGCAACCTGGGGCCCGGCCATGGTCAGCGGCGGCCAGAGCTTCAACGAGCAGACCATCCGGATGGTCGTCCACAACAACACCTCCGGCGCGGGGCTGCGCATCCGGCTGTCCAACCTGCGCAGCACGACCGCCCTCTCGGTCGGCGCCGTCACGGTGGCGGTCCAGGCAAGCGGCGCCACCGCGGTCGCAGGCACCACCCACACCGTCACCTTCGGCCGATTGGCCACGCCGACCATCCCCGCCGGGCAGGAACTGACCAGCGACGTCATCCCGATGCCGGTCGTCGCGGAGCAGAACCTGCTGGTGAGCGTCTATCTCCCGGGTACCACCGGCGCCTCCACCTACCACTACGACGCCCACCAAACCTCCTACCTGTCCGCCGCGGGCACCAGCAACCACGCCGCCGAGGAGGCCGCGACGAACTTCACCGCCACCACGAACCACTGGTTCTACGTCGCCGGACTCGACGTCGTGTCACCCACGGCCAAGGGAACCGTCGTGGCCATCGGCGACTCCATCACCGACGGCTCCAGCGCCACCGACAACGCCAACCAGCGCTGGCCCGACTACCTCGCCCGGCGGCTGCAGGCCGAGTCCGGCGGCCAGCGCCTCGGCGTGGCCGATGCGGGCATCGGCGGCAACCGGGTGGTCACCGACAGCCCGTCCCCGCAGCAGGGCCTGGCGGCCGTCACCCGGTTCTCCCACGACGTCCTGACCCAGTCGGGCGTGAAGGACGTCATCCTGCTGGAGGGCATCAACGACATCAACACCACCAGCGTCACCGCCGACCAGATCATCGCCGACTACCAGACCATGATCAACCAGGCGCACCAGGCCGGTGTCCGGATCATCGGTGGGACCCTCCTGCCGAACTCCACGCAGACCACCGCCAAGGCCGCCATCCGTGCCCAGGTAAACGACTGGATCCGCACCAGCGGCGCCTTCGACGCGGTGATCGACTTCGACGCGGCGCTCCGCGATCCGGCCAACCCGGCGCAACTGCTCCCCACCTACGACAGCGGCGACCATCTGCACCCCAACAGCGCGGGCATGCAGGCCATGGCCAACACGGTGAACCTCTCGCTGCTCACCACCTGAGCGGCGCCCACCTCCCGGACGGCGTAGTTCCGTTCGGTGCCCCCTCTCCGCGTACGGGACACCGAACGGAACGGCCCGTCATCCGTGCGCCTGCGGGCAGCTGCTGCCGACGATGGCGGCAAGGTGTCGAACCGTCGAGCGTGCCCTCCAACTCCTCGCGGCCGCGGAGCCGCTCCCCACCGGGGCTACGCACGCCAGGCGCTGCCGTCGGCTCCCGCGCCCCAGGGTTGTTCGCTCCACCGACGAAATGAGCGCGGACAGGTGGCGAAGCGAGGGTTGGGCGGTTTCCGGCCCGTGACCGTAGTGGCCACGCGTACGGTTGTCGTACTGCTGGTTGGGGTCGTTGGGGGGCCGTGGTGGAACAGGGGGGTCGGCGGCGCACGGCTGGGAAGACCAGCGGTGGGCCCTGGCCCGGGTCCAGGAGGTTATCGCGCGCAAGTTCCATGTCACCTGCTCGATCGCGGCGGAATGGCGGTTGCTGCATCGGCACAACTGGTCTTGGCAGGCCCCAGCCCGCCTCGGTGGCAGGGTGGACGGGAGGCTGTCGCAACCGGTAGAGATGAAGATCCAGATTCGACCGCTACGAACGAGGCCAGTCTGATGCCCAACCGCTCTTCCATACGCTGCGCGACTGCGGCTCTGCTGATCGCGCCTGTCCTGGCCGCGTGTTCGAGCGCCTCGGGCGCTTCCACGCCTGCGTCTGGTACACCGGTGACTGTGGCCGCGTCCCCGGCGACAGCCGGTACGGTCCCGGCGCAGCCCAGTGCCTCCGCGTCGATTGTCTACCCGACGACGGACGCGTCGCCGGGGGCCGCACCGATGGAGGTGCGGGACGCCTTCGCGGTACTCCAAGCGACCTACAACGACAACTGCGGCACGCCCGGGAACTGCGACTACTTCCTCGGCCGACTGCTGCGCAACCTGGACGACCTGGATAATGCCATGAAGGCGCGCCCGGACGGCAAGAGCCACTTCGCCAAGCCGATCGCGTGGATTACGCAGATGCAGACCACGCTCGGCGGTGACTTCTCGTTCACCAACCTGAAGAAGCACCAGAGTCTCCTCACGGGCACCCGCGACAAGATCAACACATGGATGCAGTCCCATCCCGAGGACTACCGGTAACGAGCAGGGCGCAGACAGGCGCCGAGCGATCGTTTGAGGTCCAGTAACTGAGCCCTTTTCAACCTGTTGCCGGGTCTGCTGTGCCGCAGCGGTCGCTGCGAACGGGAGCTGGACTAGCGGTGGTTTGTTGACGGCGGGTCAGGGTGGTAGTAGGCCGGTAGCAGAGGAACGTCGCCTTGCCGCCTGGGAGCTGTGATGACCCGCCGTGTGCCGTGTCCGCCCGCTCCGGGCCCGCTGGAAGCCTACGCCGCACGCTTCGATGA